>NZ_FZMP01000117.1 GCF_900196725.1 Candidatus Methanoperedens nitratireducens
ATAAAGCCAAAGGTTTCGGGACTACACACATTTCGTTTAAAGCCTTGAGACGGCAAGTTTATTAGTATTAAAGCATATCGTTGATAGATTCAGAATAAAATAAAGGCAGGCGATTAAACTTTGGTAATAGGAGTAACACTTGTAAACGTAGTGCCTGGACAGGAAAAAGCAGCGTATAATGAGCTTCTTAAGATAAAAGGAATTAAAGATGTATATCATGTCTTCGGGGAGTTCGATTTCGTTGTTATAAGCAATGTTGACGGGTTAAGCGCCCTGAACAAGCTTGTGGATACCATCAGGGAGAGCGAGAACGTTACAGCCACGCAGACAATAGTGGGAGCGGAGCTTTAAGAGGATACCGGATGGCAATTGCCGAAGAGCTTGCAAAAAAGCAAAAAGCCATAAGTATCGCTGAGTTCTTTGAAAAAAACAGGCAAATACTGGGTTTTGACTCGGTTCCCCGCAGCCTCCTGACTTCAGTAAAAGAAGCTGTAGATAATTCTCTGGATGCATGCGAGGAATCAGGGATCCTTCCGGATATATTTATTAAAATCGAAAGTAAATCCAGGAACCTCCTCACCCTTATCGTAGAGGATAACGGACCCGGCATCGTCAAAGAGCAAATCCCGAAGGTTTTCGCAAAGCTGCTGTACGGTTCACGCTTCCATTCGATGAAGCAGAGCCGGGGACAGCAGGGTATCGGCATCTCGGCGGCTGTGCTGTATTCACAGCTCACCTCAGGCCGCCCGGCGAAAATAGTGTCAAAAATAGATAAGGATGCGCCGGCTCATTACTTTGAGCTGCTTATAAATACACAGACAAACGAGCCTGAAATCCTCAAGGATAAAGTGATAGACTGGGACAGGCTGCGGGGAACGCATATTGAGCTTGAGATGGAAGCCTCTTATTTCAAAGGCAGGCAGTCGGTGTCCGGGTACCTGAAGGACACGGCGATAGTGAACCCCCACGCCCGCATAACCCTTATCGAGCCTGATAATAACAAGATAATATTCGAAAGGGTGACCGATAAGCTGCCTGTTCAGCCGAAGGAAATACTCCCACATCCGCACGGCATTGAACTTGGTACGTTAATGAAGATGCTGCGGTACACCGAAAGCAAAAACATCAGCGATTTTTTGTGTGAGTCCTTTTCCCGCATCGGCGCCCAGACCGCGAAAGAGATATGTAAGAAATCCGGGATAGAGCCAGATGTAAAACCGAAAAAAATAGCACTGGATGAGGCAAAGAGGCTGCATGAGGCGTTCAGGACGGTAAAAATACAGGCTCCTCCTACGGATTGCCTTTCTCCCATAACCGAGGAACTCATCCGCAAGGGGCTTGAGAAAGAACACACCGTCGATTTCATTGAAACAACGACGCGCCCGGCGGGCGTGCATAACGGTCACCCGTTCCAGGTCGAAGCGGGCATAGCCTACGGAGGGAATCTCTCAAAAGAGAATAAAGTGGATATACTGCGGTTCGCGAACAGAGTGCCCCTTCTTTACCAGCAGGGCGCATGCGCCGTAACCCATGCGGTCGAGAACATCAAATGGAGGAATTACTCGCTTGACCAGCCGGGCGGGGGAATACCCATAGGTCCGGCTATCATCCTGGTGCATGTAGCTTCAACGCACATCCCTTTCACCTCCGAGTCAAAAGAGGCGATCGCGGATGTTCCTGAGATCATCGAAGAAATAGAGCTTGCGCTAAAAGACGTGGGACGGCGGCTTAACCTCTATCTATCCAGGCAGGATAACCTTTTGCGCAGAAGGGAGAAAGAAGAAATTATCCTGAAGATACTGCCGCGCATTGCGAAGAAAGTGGGAGAGATACTTGAGAAGCCCACGCCAGATATTACACCGGTCGTTGCCAAGATCATGGGCAATGTATTTATCCAGAGGTCTGTAAAGAAGAACGGAAAAGGGTGCGAAGTGGAGATTAAGCTCAAAAATCACGGTGATGCGGTGCATCATTTCTCCCTGCATGAGACAATACCCCACGATATCAGATCCCCGAGCCCTGAGCCAAAGAAAATCCCTCTTGGCAAGCAGAACGATTATCTCTGGAAAGTCTCCCTGAAGCCGGGTGAGCAGAAGGCGATCATTTACAGGCTGGATATCGGGATTGAGGAGGCTTCAAAACTTCCGCAGATCGTGGCGGAAGGGATAGAAGAAGAACATATTACAGGGGCAAAGGTCGTGAACGTATGACAGTGAAAAGCAATAAAGAGATACGGGACTCCACCTCAAAAACAACACTTAAAAAGCTCATACACGATTTCTATGAGCAGTTCGAAAGCGAGACCATCCCACACATCGTGCTACCTTCGCGCACCAAAAAGAATATCGAACTTAATGAGGACAGCGATGTATGGGTCTATGGCGACAGTGAGAGCATGCGCAGTGCAAAAACCGTGAAAGGCGCAACCCAGCTTCTTAAGACTTCTTATGTTGTGGAGCTTATGATCAAAGGGCATCTTGACCAGGACAAAAGCTCGACACTGAGAGAACTGTATTACATCAGCGAGAACTGGGATATAGCCAAATTCAACGAGCAGTCGGAGAGCGACCGCCTGATAGAAGACCTTGAGATAATCACAGGGTTGCAGCGCGAGGATTTCCATGTGCGCCCCGAGGAGAACGGCGCCACGATGTTCGGGCCTATCAAGATAAAGGAAGTTACCAAACGCGGTGAGCGCACGATGCACTGCCAGGAGGATGTGGGCGAGGCGGGATACCAGATACCGTACAACGTGGAGACGATACAGTTCCTGGAACACGATGCCAAATTCATAATCGCAGTAGAGACAGGCGGTATGTACGACAGGCTTATCGAGAACGGGTTTGACGAAAATTTCGATTCCATCCTTGTCCATTTAAAAGGCCAGCCCGCGCGCAGCACCCGCCGCCTCATAAAACGCATGAACGAGGAGCTAAAGATACCGGTGGTGGTGTTCACGGACGGTGACCCCTGGAGCTTCCGCATATTCGCAAGCGTGGCTTACGGCGCAATCAAGAGCGCGCACCTCTCGGAGTTCATGGCAACCCCGGCTGCGAAGTTCATTGGCGTTCAGTCAACGGACATAGTAGAGTACGAGCTTTCCACGGACAAGCTGAACGACCAGGACATCAAGGCGCTGCATAGCGAGCTTACAGACCCGAGATTTGATACCGGGTACTGGAAAGACCAGATAAACCTGATGCTAAAGATTGGGAAGAAGTCAGAGCAGCAGGCATTTGCGGGCAAGGGGCTGGATTATGTGACGGATAAGTATTTGCCGGAGAGGCTGGGGGAGATGGGGTGGGATAGCAAATTAAAAAACATCCGGAAAAAGTACTCCCTCTCTTCTAATTCCCCGCCCCCCATTCCCATTACCCGATGCCCGGCACGGGTTGGGGAGAGCAGATAGAACAACCTTTTTGAAGCGAATGTTAATCTTTAAGGAGAAGTTAGCTCGATACCTTTAGAAATTTGGGATGCACTAGCAAATCCAGAAACCACAGAATCTTTTTCAACAAGTTTCCCAAGTCTTTCTGAAACAATAAATCGCTCCAGCATTAAGATAATCTTAGCTTTTGGATTATCATTGTTGAGCTGGTAAAGCTGTGTTTTACCAACCTTTCTTACTTATCTAATAATATCTTCTTTTAGTAGTTTATTCAAATGAGCGTAAACCGTAGCTTTTGTTACGCCCGTCATCCGTGCGATATCCGGACCCGATAATATATCTTCGTAGTTTTCTGCAAAGGTTTCAACTATTTTAACCTGCGGGCAGTTTCCAAAAAGTTCAGATAATACGTACATAGCAACCTATAGTTTAATATCTATTCTTCAAGTTTAGTTTTTATCCTACTTAACTTTTTTGCGCTCTTGAAGACCTCCTTTCTCTATGCTAACCTCTCGCCCCACCAATTGATGCCCATCGCGGGTGGAGAGAGCAAACCAAGTAAAATGAGATTTACATAATCCCTAAGATGATTTCTTTAAATCAGCCAAAATTCCAATTAAATCTCCCTGTATTCATGTTTTCGGCTCAATATATCTATTATCTCAATCTCTTGGCTATGTTTGTGAAAAACATATATTACTCTAAATTTTCCAATATGTATCGACCAGTAAGGATTTCCTACTAATTTTTTACCGATTGGCGCTCTTGTTTTGAGTTCTAATATCTTGTTCCAAATCTGCCTTTTGGTTTTAACATCCTTTATTTTAGAAAAAGACTTGTCGAACTGCTCTTTTATTATAAGTTCGTACATTTTTATGTATTTTATTTAAGCTCTGGATGCCTTTTTAAAAACTCTTCTTCAGTTATACTGGGACCCATCCGCGCTTTTTTTAGCCTTTCAAGCTCCTCTGTTGTCAAGCTTTCTGAATCTATTATGCTGTTCAGAAGGCTTGCTTTTCGCAATAATTCATCGTATTCACTTTGAGGTATGCAGACGGTTGAGTTCATAATATTGTTTATACTAGCTCTAACAAATATAAAATTTTTCTTTCACTGGCCGGCATACTATGGAAAAATCTCTAAATCACATTCCCCATTCCCATTCTCTCCGCCAACCCCGTTGCCCCATTATCCGATGCCCGGCGCGGGTCGAGGAAAACTTGAATTGATTGTGGGAGCTTTAATGGGAGAGGATTAAAGATAGGAACATCTAAAAGTAAATCTTATCATGGTGTTCGTAATCTTCTATTATCACCACTTTGTTTTGCTCATCCATGGAATATATTAAAACAAAGCTTTTATCAATATGCACTCTGCTCAGGTGTTGCATAGGTGCATTTAGTGGCTTGAAATGCAGCGGATTTTCTCGAACCTGCCTGATCTTTTTATCGATTATTCGCATCTGTTTTGGGTTCTTTTTTGCAAGTCTGGAGAATATCCTGTCAACACTTTCCCTCACTTCAAGAGAATACATATCATTTTAAACCGTAATGGCTTCTAAAATCAGTAACCTTCACAGTTCTCTCTTTTTGCCTCGCCTTGATTTTTTCGATGAATTCAGGTCGAAGTTCAGGTTCAAGAAGCGATCTGCCGTACTCGTTTACAACCTTATTAATGGCTTCAGATTTGTTTTTTAGCCCGTGTTTTGCTTTTACTATATTCAATACCCTGTTAGTTCTATCGTTTATGTTTATAATCGCTTTGACCATATTAATGCAATATTAATAGAGTATTAATATCGTATATATGCTTTGTGATTTCAACTTGGCAGAGTATCACCTCCCCTTCGCCAAGCCCCCACCCATCCGATGCCCGGCGCGGGTCGGGGAGTCATGAAAACGTCCCACAAAAGCATTATGCTTTAAGATGCCATTCTTAGTTCTGTGAAAATCGCCGTTACCAAGCTTAAAGAGAAGTCCGAAGGTATCCATGAACTATTCCGGAAATATGGCCATGAGGCGCTCATAATCTCCACGATCACCGCATCCGACCCCGCAGACCCGGCGCCCCTTTCCCGCCTGGCAGGGATGGCATCAAAAGGCGAGCTTGATATACTCATCTTTACAAGCGCGCTCGGTGTTGATAAGCTCTTTGAGAGGGGAAAACCCGCAAAAACCGTAAGAATAGTGAGCGTGGGCCCAAAAACAGCAAAAAGAGTGGAAGAATATGGCATGTCCAGCGAGGTAATAGCGCAGTTCTCATCAGAGCATTTTGCCGGGTATCTTGGCGATATCAGCAGGAAAATAATAGGAATTGCGCGCGCCGAGGTGCCGAACCCGGAACTGGTAGAATCTCTGGCATCAAAAGCCGCTAAGATAGTGGAGGCAGCGGCGTACAGGCTTCAGCCTGCTGGCAATAACGTTGCCGATGCCTTAAAAGAGGCAGATGCCGTGATTTTCACCAGCGCAAAGTCCTTCGAATCATCGGGTTTTAATCATGTACATGCAAAAAAGCTCAAGGTCATTGCTATCGGTCAGAAAACCGCCAGTTCGATGAGAAAACATGGTATGATCCCGGATATTATCGGGAACGGTACTCTGGAAAGCTGTCTGTCCCTATTATCATGAATTAATCTTACATTATTATTAATCATTAGCGATTAATTATTTAACGGGGAACCCCATATACAATACATGGAGGGATGCACTGTGAAACTGGAAAACAAGTTACTAAGAGACGTGATGACCAGAGGTGTGGTAACTGTTCCAATAGGCTCTACTGTCAAACAAATTGCTATCCTGCTGAGTAAGCATAGTCTCTCAGAAGCGGTTGTCATCGGGCATGATGGCAGCGCAGCAGGTGTTATCTCGAACATGGATATACTTAAAGTGATAGGAAAAGATAACTGGGAGAACGTGCCGATAGAGTCGATTATGACCCCTTATATTGAAACAGTAAAACCGACATCCACGCTGGCAGAAGCCGCCAGGATAATGGGAGATAAGCATATACACAGGCTGCTTATTTTTTCGGAGCAGGGAGTCGGAGCATCGAATAGACCGATCGGCATAGTCAGCGCAAGCGATATTGTAAGAGAAGTGGCAAGAAAATAGGTCATAGGTCGCCTGGCATTTCAAGCCGGTACAATCATTTTTGCCATCTTTTTTAATTAGTCCACCCTGAGAAAAAAAGAGGTGGCTCTATGGCAGCTACCAATAATTATATTACAAGCAAAAATTTTATATACCGGAATGGTGTATTATCATGATTATTATTAGAATGGGGCATCCATTATGGTCAAAAAAATTGAAGAAAGAAGAGATGCGCATCAAAAAACGGATGTATACAGTGTATGGACTGAGAACTACACCGGCTTTTTGAAAATGTGGGGCGATTCACATTTAAAGCTGTATAAGCCATGGGTCGAGTCCATGGGAGAGATGTCAGAGAAGGCAGCTCTTATATCACAGGATGCTATGCCAGAAAAATACAAGGAATTCTACAATGAATGGGTTAAAACATACCAGCACACGTTTGGCAAGCTTTATCCCCTTCCTGCACAGAGCACGGGCAAGGAAACACTTGAAAAGCTCCTGGGCAGTGCAGAGGAATCCAACCGGCTGTACAAGTCCTGGATAGCCGAGTTAGAAGAGAACTCAAAGAGAACACATGAGCTTATAGAGGGCGAGCCCGACCCTGCGAAGTATAAAGAATGCTACGATAAATGGATGAAGTCGTACGAGAAGATGCTGGATGATATGCTTGCACTGCCAGCCATGGAATGCACAAGGGAGATATTCGGGGAATATACCGGCATTCCCGATGTATTCTCAGAAACACATAAGCAGATGGCAAGGCTGTGGAAGGATTCATACACCAGGATGTACAAGCCCTGGGTAAAATCCATGGTCAAGCTCTCCGATAGGGCTGCTGAGATCTCAAAAGGCAAAGCCAGCGCTGAAGATTACAGGGAATTCTATAATATGTGGATGGATGCTTATCAGGAGAACTTCGGCAGGGTTTTAGGCAACAGTTCTGCCACATCATCAAAGGATACATTTGAGGATTTCCTGCAAAACGCCAATACCTATATTAACATGTATAAATCTTGGGTGGCAGCGATTGAAAAAATGTCAGAAAAAAGCAAGGAACTGAGCCACACGACCAGCCCGGAATCGTATAAAGAATTCTGCGATCTCTGGATAAAGATGTATGAAAAGGCTTTTGATTCCTTCTTTGACGACATGCCGATGATCGGCCCGATGAAGGAGACAATGGAACCTGTAAAAATTGCAGCTAAAGCATATACTGATGCATATATCAAGATGGCAAAAGCGTGTGCGAAATCAAATTTCAATGATGCAAGCCGGGCTTAATTATGGATAGCTCCGGTTCTGAGCCTGCACACGAATTTTTTAAAGCCTGGTTAAATATCTACGAGGCGACCTTAGGCAGGCTGGTAGAGATGCCTGCCATCGGACCTTCGCGTGAGAGGTATGATAAGATGATGACCGGCGTCTCAAATTTTGCTAATTTCTATACAGGCTGGATGGAACTTAATTTTGATTTCCAGAAGGTATTCGTGGAATCCATGAAAAAGATGCATGAGAAGATCGAGACCGAAATGCAGGGAGAAATAAGCCCTGATAAATACAAGCAATTATATAATATATGGATCGATACTTATAGCTCTACTTTCAAAGAATTCATGAGTTCAGGTCACTTTTCTTCGGAGATGGGAAAATTCATGTCGTATTTCCTGGAATTCCAGCAATACAACCGGGAGATGCTTGAGGAAAACTACCTGAAGCAGATGAACCTTCCCACAAAGACCGATATCGATGAAATAAATGAAGAGTTATTCGCGCTTCGGAAAAAAACAAAGGAATTAGCCAGCCAGATTGATAAATTGTCCGGGAAAGGACGTTCTACTCTTTAAAATTTGCTTTGAAGGAATATTATGAACGGACTTTGTATAATGCAAAACGATATTAACAAATTTGTAAAGGGAACAGAAATACTTCTTGATAATCCCGATTTTTCGGTCGGGACAACGCCATCAGAGATTGTCTACAGGGAAGATCGGATGAAGCTTCTGCACTACATCCCTGCTGTTCAAAAACCATATCCGGTTCCGGTGCTCATAACGTACGCGCTTGTGAACCGCTACTATATTCTTGATCTGCAGCCGGATAAAAGCGTCGTAAAAAAGCTGCTTGAACTGGGTTTTGATGTTTACATCATAGACTGGGGATATCCCACAGGCATGGACAGGTACCTCACGCTTGATGACTATGTGAACGGCTATATGAACAACTCCGTAGATAAAATCAGGGAAATATCAGGGATGGATAAAATCACCCTGCTGGGCGTATGCCAGGGAGGGACTTTTTCTGTGATGTATGCTTCGCTGCACCCTGAAAAAGTGAAGAACCTGGTTACTTTAGTAACGCCTGTTAATTTCGAAACCGATAAATGCCTTCTCAACACCTGGGCAAAAAACATGGAAGTGGATAAGATAGTGGATTATTATGGGATGGTCCCCGGGGATTTTCTGAACTCCGGCTTCCTGCTTCTTGACCCGGTTAAGCTCATGATAGCAAAGTATGTGGGCATGTTTGACCAGCTTGATTGCAATTCCAATGATATGGACTGCTCGATTCACAATAAAGAAAAACTTGAGAACTTCCTGCGAATGGAGAAGTGGATATTTGACAGTCCTGACCAGGCAGGCGAGACCTACAGGCAGTTCATGAAAGACTGCTATCAGAAGAACCTTCTTATCAAAAATGAGATGGTTATAGGCGGAAAGCGGATAAATCTGAAGAATATCACCATGCCTCTGCTTAATGTCATAGCAGAATATGACCACCTGGTCCACAACGATGCAAGTAAACCGTTGATAGATGCAGTATCGAGTACGGATAAAGAGACACTGGTTTTCCCGACCGGGCATATCGGAATCTTTGTGGGCGGAAAGTCCCAGAAAGAGGTCTGTCCAAGGATCGCGGAGTGGCTAAAACCCAGGTCATATACAAATAGTGACGGGGGAGTTCATAAAAAGAAAATTAAACGCAAAAAGAATAATCGCAAATCAAAACAGAGTATAACATGAGACTTGAAAACAAGGTCGCAATTATAACCGGAGCAGCAAGCGGCATTGGTAAACAGACCGCCCTGCTGTTTGCACAGGAAGGAGCTAAAGTCGTTGTGGCGGATTTGAACGAAAAAGGGGGTAACGAAATAGTCGAAGAGATTGAAAAAAGGGAGGAGAGGCATTGTTCGCTAAACTGGATGTCTCCAACAGGGAACAGGCAAAACAGGTTGTCCGGGAGGCGCTGGAACGGTTCGGTAAGATTGATGTGCTGATAAACAATGCAGGCATAAACCAGGATGCTCTCGTATCGAAGATGACAGAAGAGCAGTGGGATAAGGTCATTACCATCGATCTTAAAGGACCTTTTAACTGCATACAGGCAGTGGTCGACGCAATGACCGAGCACGGGACAGGCGAGATAATCAACGTATCATCCATTGTAGGATTATACGGAAATATCGGCCAGACCAACTATGCGGCAGCCAAGGCAGGGTTGATCGGCATGACAAAGACCCTGGCAAAGGAACTGGGGAAAAAAGGGATACGTGTAAATGCCGTAGCCCCCGGGTTCATTGCAACCCCGATGACAGCAGGGGTTCCTGAAAAAATCCTTGAAATGATGAAAGAAAAAACCCCCCTTAAAAGGCTCGGGCAGCCCGATGACGTTGCGTATGCGCTCTTATACCTTGCTTCTGATGAGGCTAACTTTGTGAACGGTGCGGTGCTCAGTGTGGATGGCGGGCTGCTGATATAAAAGGTGAGATGATGAGAAATGTAGTTATCGCATCCGCCTGCCGTACGGCGGTAGGAAAATTCGGGGGCAGCCTTAAGGAACTCACTCCGGGGCAGCTTGGCTCGGTCGTGCTGAAAGATGCTCTGAAACGGGCTGGCGTAAAATCGAGTGAAGTCGATGAAGTAATCATGGGAAATGTCCTCTCTGCAGGTCACGGGCAGAATGTCGCAAGGCAGGCTGCAATGGCTGTCGGCATCCCTGTTGAGGTCTCGTCCTATTGCGTTTGGGAGATGCAGATATTGTTCTTGCAGGCGGCATGGAATCCATGTCCCAGGCGCCTTATATCCTGAAAAAAGCCCTGCAGCGGGCAGGTTTAAGTGCGAAGGGCCTTGATCTGGTAGAGGCGAATGAGGCATTTGCGGCACAGAGCATAGCGGTCAACCGGGAACTTGGTCTTGCTCCTGATATTGTTAATGTTAACGGCGGCGCAATAGCCCTGGGGCATCCCATAGGAGCAAGTGGCGCAAGGATACTGGTCAATAATGCAGGTATAGTAAGAGACAAGTCCTTTGTCAAAATGACTTCGGATATGTGGACCGATGTCCTGTCCGTCAACCTTGACGGAGCCTTCTACTGCATCAAGGCGTTCGTGGAAGGGATGCTGGAGCGAAAGTACGGCAGGATAATAAATATTTCATCGGTCATCGGGAGAATGGGCAATTTCGGGCAGGCTAATTATACTGCTTCCAAAGCCGGGATGATAGGTCTCACAAAAAGCACTGGCGAAGGAGTTTGCAGGAAAAGGTATCACAGTAAATGCCGTAGCGCCGGGATTTGTGGATACGGATATGGTGAGGTCTGTCCCTGATGAAGCGATGAAAAGTATTCTCTCCAAAATACCCCTGGGAAGGCTGGGAAAAGCCTCGGAAATCGCAGGGGCTGTGGCTTACCTGGCATCGGAAGACGGCGATTATATAACTGGTCAAATTATAGATATCAACGGCGGACTTTACATCTGAAATGTATTTTAGCCCTTAACAAATCTCTTGTAATTAGAGCCGCTTAAGCATTATAGACATTATCCCATGCCTGGAGTCCCTCACATGCCCAGGTTGGAAGCCAAACATTCCCATATCAGAGCCTCCCAGGAACTCCTTTTCCCACCGCTCGGTTATTTCCTTGAATATCCTCTTGTAGGCGGTACAGTGAGGGTCTACTCCCTTTATTTCACCTTCAGTAGGCGCTATGGCATTGTAGGGGCATCCACCACGGCAGAATTTGACATATTTACATTCCCCGCATTCCCTGTCCACATATTCTTTATAGCGGAACATAAGCTTCCATGCATCGGACCGGGCAAGGTCTTCCCTGCCTGGATGGTCGCGAACATTGCCCATAACGTATTCCGGCATGCCTATAAACCGATAGCAGGGGTATATGCTCCCGTCGGGTCCAACAGCAAAGGTATGCCCCATGCAATCCACAAAGGTACAGACAGTGCCCCGGTTGGTGAACACGCATTTGCACAGGTGGTCGATGTTCATGATCTCTATCTTACCCATGTTCTCCAGATATTTGTCCAGAAGATAAACTAACAATTCCCCATACTCTTTCGGATCAAGTGCCCATTTATCAGGGTTCTCGGAACGTATTGATGGCAACGCAGGATGTAATTTAAGAGTAAAACCATTCTCCAGGAAGAAATTGAAGATATCCTCCCTGAACTTTACAGAATAGGAAGTGAATGTGCAGATGAAGCTCACCTTGAGACCGGCTGCCCTGGCAATCTCATAGCCCAGCATGGTCTTCTTGTAATATCCTTTTCCTCTTTGCAGGTCATTAAGCTCTTCGGGACCGTCCAGACTGGATCCGAGGGGAATATTGTATTTTGCCAGGATATTGGCCAGTTCCGGGGTCATTTTCCAGAGATTGGTCTGCATGGCAAAGGCGGGTTTCAGGTTACTTAGACCCTCAGCCAGCAGAGGCATAGCTTTGCGGTAAAAATCCGCGCCTGCAAGGAGCGGCTCCCCGCCATGAAAGGTAAAAGTGACCGGCTCATTCCTGAAGTTCTTGAGCCATTTAACCACTTCTTCGATGGTCTCAATGCTCATTACCGGAGACCCGCTCTCGGAACTCCAGCAATAACTGCATTTAGAAGGACAGCGTAAAGTAGGTATCAACATCACGTGAAAAGGCATAAAACACCTTCATTTGAACTTCTTCAAACTACCAAACTATTAATAGTTTTCCTGTACCCGCTGCTTCTGGCGAGTTCATTTTGAATCATATCGCCCTCCTGCAAGTTCCCTGATCCTGTCAGCGGTTCTTGACCCAACATGCTCCACTTTCATAAGCTCCTCCCGCGGCGCTGTCATAACCTTCTCCACGCTGCCGAAGTGCCTGAGCAAATTTCTTGCCACCACAGGTCCGATACCCGGCAGTGATGACACAGTGTACTCCTTCGCCTCGCTCTGTGATAGGCGGCTGCGCTTTCCGTGCAAACTGACAGGTCTATTTTTGTCTATCTGCTCTTTTGCAGCGATCATACTGATAACCTGCGCCGTCTCTGCTTCGTTGAGCGTGTATAGGGTGGGAACACGCATAAGGGCAATGGAATTGAGGAAGCCCTGCACAGCCAGGGGATGCAATCTGCGACCTGTAAAGAAGAACGGATCATCACCTTCGATAATCAGAATGGGACACCTGTACGACCTCACTAAGTCCATAAGTTGTGAAAATAGCTCCCGGCGTTCTAACAGGGTTGAGAAAAGATCATCGACCGTCTTTCTCTCGAATGCCACGCGGTCGCTTACAACATAATCGCCGACCTCCAGGGCGACGATTTCAATATCTGCACAAAGCTTGCCAAGTTCTTCAGCCACTCTGGAGCGCATTTCTCGATGATCAATGATTATCTTCATGACAGGACGTTATACTAAACACAGCATTTTATATAGTAATTCCAAGTGCGCAGTGAAACTAATCATGAACCGATGGTTTATCATAGATCCTTTGTGGTCATCATATTTTTGCGTTTCAATTCAGGTCAGGTGCATTTACTGGGGTAAAGTTTGGGAAAAACCATTTAAATACCGAAAAAGTAGAAACCTTTGCAGTAGAAAAATAGTTTGGGTGGTGGGTGGTGGGGTGGTATCTTACTGCAAAGGTTAAGTCCCCGTTTAAAATTAATAATATAAAGACTTTTTGATGGGTGTGATCAAGCAATTTTTAACTAACTTTTATCATGCTGAAACTCACGATTAAACTCATTTAAATCCGATTGTATATTCTTTGAAAGAAAATATAAAGCAGTGTGTCCATCGTTATCTCTTGTGATGATCCCGTTTTTGACTAAAACCCCAAGATGGTGCCTGACAGTTTTATAATCCATGTCCAGGGCTTTAGCCAATTGATGTGCATTATAAGACCTGTCAGTAAGATGTCTCAGGATCAAAGTTCGGGTCTTTCCCCCGCGTGTCCCTTTGATCAGATAGCACAGGAGCTTTCGCTGTTTATTTGAGTTCTTAAGCTCCTGTTTTAATATAATATTTTCAGTAATATCTCTTGCAATGCCGTGAATCTCTATCGTCCTGCCGCCATCTTTGATATGCCTGGTTTTTATCTCAACCCACCTATGCTCACCATTTTTGCTCACCAGCTCAAGGGTATCTGTCTGGTTTACAATTTCCCCCGAGCGGCGTTTTTTCCGGCGGTCTTCAACGATTTTTAAACTCTCCTGCGTGAGCCACTTAGAAATGTTAGTGCCAATAACTTCCTCTTTTGTGCAGCCAAGTATTCTAAGTCCGATCTGGTTCATTTTCAAAAAATTGCCCTCTGTATCGAGTACGTACATGGCATCCTGGGCGTTTTCAAAGAGTTCACGGTATTTCGCCTCGGATTCTTTGAGCTCTCTTTGCATCTTTATTTTTTCAGTTATATCCCTTGCTGTGCAGTGGAGTCCTATTGCTCTATCACCGTCTTTGATAGTCCGGCATATAACCTCTGCCCATTTATATTCTCCGTTTTTGCAGATAACTTCTCGTATTACCGGCTGTTCCACAGGCTCACCTGAGAGGTATTTTCTCATGTGTTCCGAAGCGTCTTGGATGCACTGAGGTGTTAGACAATCCGTGAAATGAGTCCCTATTATCTCATCCTTTGAGTTGCATCCAAATCCCCTGATCATTGCATTGTTCGCAGTAATGATGTAGCCCTCAGCATCGCTGGTGAAAATTGCGTCCTGGGCATTCTCAAAGAGTTCCCGGTATTTTGCCTCGGATTCTCTTAGCTCCTGTTCCAGTTTCTTTTTTCCGGTAATATCCTCAGTAATACTTACTGTTTTTAATTTCCCGTTGATCTTTGTAAGTTTATGGAAGCTATTTAAATATTTTAATTCGCTGTTTCTGGTTTTTATTTTAATTTCCTGACAGTTATTTGCCTCTTCTTGAACTTCGCTGCATATCTTGAGGACTGATTCATGCAAATCTTCGGGAATTATTTTTATGAAATTCTTGCCTATCAGTTCTTCTTTCGGCCAGTCGACCATTTTCAAAAAAGATTCATTCACATATTCAAAGTTACCCTGCTCATCCGTGACAGCTATCCCGTTAAAAGATGACTCTACTATTGTCTTAAAATATTCTTCAGAGTCATATAATTTTTCCTGTGCTTCCTTAAGCTGTACTCCGTGCTTTTTTTCATCAGCTTTTTCAACTGTAAAATGGATTTGTTCTGCCATGCTCGGATCTATGATTTTTCTAATCGCTTTACGTTTTACTCTCTCATTAAACAAATCTTTGATATAAAATTGTCGCTGCTGCGTATATTAGTTGGGAATGGCAGACATGCACAGCGTTTCTCCAGTATTTTCTTCAGGTGTCCTTTGTGCCATACTTCCTCTCTTATGCTTCAAAACACGCCGTCACGGACTTAGCGCTGGAAGGAGGCTGTCCGATAATTCAAAACCTTGAAAAAAAGAAGGCAGATTAGGGCTTTAAATCGAAAAAGGAGGAAAATTTTCGTTAATTTTTATTACTGCAAGTAATTGTCAGACAGCCTCTGAAATCCGAAAGGCATACTAGCGCGGGTGCATGAAGCCTTCTCTCGTTCATTTGACTGAATCGAGATCCGTTTTTTATTTTCTCAAGGGAACCATGTATCTACTTCTCCATTAATGCCAGCTTCTGCCCGCTTTGATACGCCTGTTCCTTAACTGATTTATATTGTTTCATCATATTATCCACTACTGGTTCAGGGATATTGAAATTTGATGCATATTCCAGTAATCTTCGCTCATCTGCATTTATCTGGCATGGAAGCATTAAACCTCCGACTGCCAGTTCTGAGACAATATTCCCGCCGTTCCCGCAGATGAATGCTGAATTCTTCAGGAATTCCAGCGTCTCCGCTGCCATTTTGATGTCCGGGTTTCCGCAGGTGGCAAGAACAACACTATTCCTTTTACCAGGAATACGGCATTTTATTTCCGGGGGATTTTTCCCAGGTGTAATGATTATCTGGGAAACCAGTCTGTCAAATAAATTTTTAAATTGGCCAGGAACATGCCGGATATATACCGGAGATGCCAGCACAAGCCCGTCAGCTTCTGCTATTTTGTCAATTATCCGGGTGAGGTCATCATCAGAATCCTCTTTTGTTACTCTGCAGATGCCAGTTTGCCTGCATTCCATACACCCGGTACAAAATGCAAGATTTAGATCACTGATGTTTATTTTTTCAACTGCTGCTCCCCTGGAAACCGCTCCTTTTAATATCATGTCCACAAGAAGGTCAGTGCTACTGCCTTTTCTTGGACTGCCTACAATTCCTAATATCTTCATATTATTCCTCTTTGAACTGAATCCTGTTGAGATCAGATGTATAGTATATCCAATAATAATATTTAAATATATCGGACATCCAATATTGACCTGTGACAGATGATAATTGCCATGAAGAAATATGTGCACCAGAATCTTGTGATATGAGGGGGATGCTTTCGTTTTTGATAATGTGGTTTCTCTCAAAAAGACCCATGTATGGTGAGGAGATAGCACAGGAACTTGAAAAAATGAAAGGAAGCAAACCCACTCCCGGCACGATATATCCTGCATTAAAACATCTGCAGAATAATGGTCTCATAACATCACAGAAAGATGGGAGGAATATTATCTATTCCCTCACAGAAAAAGGCACAACAACATCAAAAAAGGCATTTGAATATTTTTGCAGAATGTTTGAACCTGTTTTCAATGATTGCGTAAAAGCAAAAAATCTTAAAAAAATGTGAATTATTCAGTGCCCTGTTTTTGAAGCGATTATTGTTGTATCCTGAGTTTGACAGTTTATAAAATTTTACTAGATATCTTGGCAATTTGCTAGAGTTTATCCCAAAACCCTCTATAAAATGAGAGAGGATGCTAAACATAACTTTTTATTGCATTTTCATGAGCATATTATATAAAATGTTATGTTTTAGAGAGTACGGAATTATTCCAAAGCAACAGGGATGGGAGAGAGCTTCCCATCTCTACATATCCCTTATATTATAAATTTCAATAAAAATAGCCTGGCACTATGAAAAAATAGCAAAAGAATTGCTCAGTGTTTTCTTATAATTACTTTAAAATCGTCGCCTGACTCCTCGACCTTCACTATTTCATGCCCGTGTTCCCTGCTCCACTGCGGAATTGTGTTTTTTGCTGTAACATCGTTCGTCAATACCTCAAGCTCTTCGCCTGTTTTTAGCTCGTCTATCTTCTTCTTTGTATAGAACAGGGGCAGCGGGCATACCCTGCCTCTGGCATCCAGTTTGTACATGAGTGGTATTTTGGACTCCGGTTTTATTGTACTGTGGTATTCAGGCAAAAATTGCACTTAATCTTCTGTTATATGATTTTTCAGGCAAAATGCCTGCTTACGAATGAACCGGAATTCCTTTTAACATTCTCCCGGCACCAAATAATACAGGAAGCTTCTCTGTTATCTTTATCCCCGACTCTACGAGCAATGCTTCAAACTCGGATTTTATGAACTCTATATAGTATTTACCCTCATAAAGTTTAACAAAGTGATATATCAAAAATCTGCTGACGCTGTTTTCGGGCAGAGCATAATCAACGATCACAATAATCCCTTCCCGCCTGGTAACTCTGACCATTTCTCTCAATGCTTTCTCTCTTATGGAAAGAAGCATATCATGCAGGGCAAATGACACGCTGGAAACATCAAAACTGCTATCCTTAAAAGGCAGATTTGAAGCATCAGCAACTAAAAATCCCACATTTTCATATTTATTTTTCTTATTTGCCACTTTGGGCATGTCTTCTGATAGGTCGATACCAGTGACATCATAACCCCTTTTCGCAAACGCAAAGGCTTGCTTTCCTGTTCCTGTACCGATATCCAGTATTCTCGCACCATTTCTTGTAGTTTCGATTTTTCATAAGATGGATTTTATTAATTTTAAAATCGTGATTAGATATAACTCGCCATATTCTCTATCTTTACGTATCCATACATAAAGAATACAAGGATTTCTCAAGAATTTCTGCAAAAAGTCTTCTTAGCTTTCCTGCCAAGACAGAATTCATATCGATCCATAATCACAATATATACCATATCTCTCCTCAATGTAGCAAAAAAGCGCCCCCCCCCCGCATCAACATCTTCAAACTCGGCGGCGCATCTTATTTTAAGCACTTTTTCAATAACATCGAGCTATTCAGGGAACGAGAGTTATCCACTACGGGATAAGTGGTTCTGGTCATGAAAGATATGGATGGGTTGAGCAGGCTTTGGCTATGGGTGCTGAAAATGATACACATCTGATGACAACTCAAAAGTTTAAGTTTCATTATCCCAACAGAGTATCCTTGTCCTCAATCGCAAAAGCACCTCTTCCGCAGTCCACGCATGACACCATCGCAATTCCTTTGATGAAATCAGCGTTTCTTAGCAGTATTAAATGTTTACAATTAGGGCATTTATACCATGTGCTATCAATCATATCTGCCATATCTGCCACCAAGTTCTGGTTGAATTAAAGTCCCCATCTGAATCATCAATTCTTAATGATTATTCATTGTATTTATATCTTGCGATGCTCAACATTTAATTCGGTTTAATCACATTCCAAATCATGGTGATTAAATGGTGACTGAACATCCCTTAAAAATCTATGAGAAATTAGACCCCGACCTCCTTAAGCATGTTGAAAATTCCCGTGACTTTGCCTTTGATGACGGTGCTTTGCCAAGGAAATATAAGTTGCTTATTGCAATGGCTTTCGATGCATCGTATGGAGCAGTTAATGGGGTAAAGTCATTGGCTCAGCAGGCTATAGATGCTGGTGCTACAAAAGAAGAAATTACAGAAGCATTGAGAGTTGCACAGCATCTGAGTGGAGTAGGCTGTGTCTATACGGCGGGACAAGCACTAAAAGAGTTATTTATTTGATAGTTCTATACAATAACTGTAGCATAGAGGATTAAGTATGGGAGATAAGAAAATAAAATGCATAGATTGTCACAAAGATTTCATTTTCTCAACAGGGGAGCAAGAATTTTTTGAAGAGAAAGGATACAGTGAGCCAATTAGATGCAAAGACTGTCGGAGTAAAAGAAAATCTGAAAAAAGAACAAGTGGCTTTGGACGTTATTGATTAAGTTGGCTTTTTGGCAGGTTTGTGAGCTGAATACATCATGCCCATCTTCGACATAGCAGAAAGGCGCCCCCGCATCAACATCTTCAAACTCGGCAGCGCATACTATTTCAAGCACTTCTTTGATGACCCCAAACTGTTCAGGGAGCTTGAGCCTTACTATGAGAAGCCGAATTACAGGTTCAGGATGGCGACTGTCGACGAGATGAGCGGTGTGATTAAGCTCCTGGATGCGAATGGCTATGAACCTGTTCTGATCGAAGATCCTGCGCCGTTCACGGTGGAGATAAGCAGATACCGGAAGTACGGCGAACTGCTAAAGAACTCGGTTGAGAATTATCTCCTCCGGGATAAGGTCGTGCTGGCGATGAAGGATATGGTGTGGGTGGAGCAGGCGCTGGCGATGGGGGCGGTGGTGAGAGCTTCAGGAAAAGAATAACTCCATTTCTTACGCGCTCACAGGTTTCTCAAGATCTTCCTGGATACTGATGAACTGCTCCAGCGCAGATTCAAGATTTTCAGCAATATCTCTTGCACTTCAGAAAACATAAATGCCTACAAAGATTTAAGTATACGTTATAATAAAATGTAATAACATATGAAAACAATATCAATTCGATTGCCTGAGCAATACCTGCATGAGATCGAGGAGGCATGCAAACAGGAAGTTCTTGATAAAGGCACCATGCTGCGCAAACTCATCGGGGAGGCGCTCCGGGAATACCGTATAAAAAAAGCATTTGACCTTTATTCTGAAGGGAAAATCTCCCTCTGGAAAGCTGCAAGGATGGCTGGATTAACGTACAGAGGAGCGCTGGAGGAGTTAAAGAAGCGGAACATCCCTTTCAGGTATGAAAAAGAGGACCTGGCAGCAGATATTAAGTGGGCGATGAACGAGAAATGATCGTAAGCAATTCCGGTCCTCTCATACACCTTGCGAAAGTAGGGAGGATAAAACTTCTTAAAGACATTTTTGGAGAGGTGATCATACCTCATGAGGTCAAGCTTGAAGTTGTAGATAGAGGAAAGGACGAAGGGATGGGGGATGCCTTTTTGATAGAAAGCGAAATCGAAAATGGCTGGATTGTAACAGACAAAAGCAATGATCATAAAGTAAAAGAAATAGCTGAGAGCGCGGGGATAGACATTGGAGAGGCTTCGGCTATAATGCTTGCAAGAAGAATGAAATGTCCGGTACTTATCGATGACCTTGCTGCGCGGAGGTTCGCTGCAGGGCTGGGGCTGGAGGTTATTGGTTCGATAGGCGTGCTGATAAGGTCTGCTAAGCTACAAAAGATATCGAAAAGAGAAGCATTTGAGGCTCTGGATAAGCTTGCGAGGGTGATGTGGCTCAGTGTTGATATTTATGAGGATGCAAGGATGATTATTGAAAAGTTGGATAGGGCAAATTCATGAGGATGCAGTCGGTATAATTTTTTGATACAACTTTATCAAAAATTAGAAGCTTGTTCAGACAGTTTTATGTTTGTTCTTCCCTTCCCGCGCCCTCTCCAGCCTTATTCTCCCCAGCAATACCCCAGCCGGCTCATCATTCGCATCGTGCGCCACAAGCTTCCCCTCAAACGCTTTCTTCAGTATGCTCTGCCGCAGCCGCTGCGCCTTTCGCAGTGGCGATGAGCGGGTATCGGAAGTACGGCGAGCTGCTAAAGAACTCGGTTGAGAACTATCTTTTCCGGGATAAAGTCGTGCTGGTTATGAAGAATATGGTGTGAGTGGAGCAGGCGATGGCAATGGGGGCGGTTGTGATAAATGAGTAAAAACTTTATTATATACGTTACGCAAACCTTAAGACAAACTTAGGCAGGATGTAAGATAGATTTTATTTTACCGACCAGCCCGGATAGCAACCCTTTCTTTTTTCTATCGGGCACATCATCAACGTATCTAAAAGAGGTAATCTTCGTTTCGTGAGGTCCATCCCACTCTTCCGATTTAATTGGTGCAATTTCTATCTCTTTTATTGCTGTCTCCCTCTCTTCGGATGTATATTTTTTCATTATAATCTAGAAGTTAAAAATATATTGGTATCAATGTAAATTTCAGTTATATAGATGTTCGCGGAGTTTCTTTAAAAAATCAACACTGCTTGTTCCCTCAGGGACTATTCCTTTGAACTTTCCCACCATTTGCTCGGCTACCTTCCCGCCTGTTTCATGTTTTAGTTTCTTCAGGAACTCCAATAGACTATAAGCTTCTTCTATATCAACTGCCATTATCATTCACTTAAGCAGATTATTTCGTTTATAATAGATAAAAGTACTCTATAAAAAGGATATTCAAAGCTACCCCGCCAGCATCCTCTCCACAACCGCCTCCATCAATCTCTCGCTGTCCGCCTGCGAGCGCGCGAGGCTGGCTTCGAGGTTATCGCGGAGGGACATGAGCTGGTCTACTCTGGCGACTATGCAGCGCTAGTCATGCCGCATATATTACTTTCCCTTTTCTTGCAAATTCAGTAATAAGTGAACTCCCACTTTCAAATTCTTCAGAAGTGAGAGTGATAATATCAAGAGGCATCCTGAATTTTTTAATGGTCTTTATCTCGGCTTCCTTTGTCAATCTTGCCCTTTCAAATATGTCTTTGTTCTGAAAATCCGGAGAAATGATGACAATATCCACATCGCTTTCTCCTGTTGCTTTTCCCGTGATTTGCGACCCGAATAGGATTATCTTTGAGACTTTCACTCCTTTTTCTTTCAAACAATTTTCAAAGAATTTAATTGCTTCTGCTACTTTGTCTTTAACCATTCTAATAACTCCCTGGCTTTTTCAAGTATTTCTTTTGTTTTATCCATGTTGTATTCATTCAGCATTCTTTGAAGATTATCAGGATATCTTGTAAGTACGCTTACTCTGTTCAGGGTGAAGACGAAGTCATACATGTCTTCCGGAAGTTCCAGATTGATAATTTCAATGAGATATAGCAGATTGTGTGTTTTAGGCGGTGCTTCTTTATTTTTATGAATAATCAGACCTTTGAGTGCTTTTTCTATGGACAAGTGACACATGAAGACT
The DNA here is from genome assembly GCF_900196725.1 of Candidatus Methanoperedens nitratireducens. Taxonomy (GTDB): domain Archaea; phylum Halobacteriota; class Methanosarcinia; order Methanosarcinales; family Methanoperedenaceae; genus Methanoperedens; species Methanoperedens nitroreducens_A. The sequence continues at coordinate 21,917 of NZ_FZMP01000117.1, forward strand.
GCATAAAAATATCTTTGTCCTTTAAACATGAATTCTGCGGTCTCCATGTCATAATCAGCCTGTTTGAACCATTCATCTTTATCCATACACTTTCTCAAGATTGTAATTGTTTTAATTACTTATTTGCTTTTGCAATCTGCTCCTGAAACTACTCTCACGACCTCTTCCATCAACCTCTCGCCGTCCGCCTGCGAGCGCGAAAGGCTGGCTTCGAGGTTGTCGCAGAGGGACATGAGCTGGTTTACTTTGTCCGCGATTCTTTCCTGCTCAAGATATGGAGGCAAAGGAACAGGGAACTTTGATATATTACCCATACTAAGATTTGCTCTGGCGTTATCCACTTGTTTATCGAACATAAAAGATATGCAAATAGGGCTATTAAAAAAATGTAAAAGGTATCTAAGATTAAGTAGATTTTGTTTATCTATAACCCTGATAAGGCAAACAGCTTGATTAATATTTGCAATATCATTGCGATCATATATTGCTGTGCGGCCAATCGAAGCACCAACGATATTCATTAATATATCGTTCTGTTTTAATATTGATCGTGGTTCGATCTCGTTAAATTTTTTCTCGACGTATTTTGGTTCTTTCAAATTGAGTAAATAGCTTCCGACATTTTCACTGGTAATAAAAAGAATTCCATTTTCGGGCTCCACATAATTTACACCTTGCCATTTTGGTGAAGAGCCCTTGGTAATTAACTCACATAGATTTCCCAGCTTTGCCCACTGCCAACCATTTGGTAAATCAAAAGGTGCTTCTTCCATCTCTATTGGGGGTAGTGGTTCAGCTTTTTTAATTTTTTTATCTCTAACAAGGTTTTCTTTTTCAGCCTCAATTTTCTCCAATAGCACAGAAGCGGGTTCATCACTCGCATCCTGCGCCACCAACTTCCCCATTACTGCAAGCTGCAAAATCGCCTGTCGAAGCGCGCCCACATTCTCCGGCGCATCATACAGCAAGTCAAAATTATCGCTGATGCGCCGCCAGCCCTCCGCAAACTCCCCCGGTGCGCGTGCAGCGAGCAGCCGGTCGAGCGCGGCGTTGTTCAGACGCGCGCGGCTTTCGCGCTTCTTCTGCTGGCGCGCCTCAAGCTCATCGCAGAGGGACATGAGGTGGTCGACTCTGGCGACGATGCGGTATTGTTCGTTAGAAGGAGGGAGAGCTACTAAAAGATTACCAACAATTTTCATATTTAATCCCCTTCTCTGTTTATGACCAGTTATATTTCTGATATTCATATAATTAGCTTTCAAATAAAACAATAAATATTCTGGAATAAAATCTTCTTTATTTTCTGAAATCATTGCAACAAGAGATTGATTGCACGCTGCTTCTATTCTTAACATTGCTACTGTTCCTCTGGTTTTCCCTTGTCCATTTAATGCAATCAAAACGGAATCAATAGGCAATATTTTGCAGTTAGAATTTTCTAAACCTTTTTCAGTAATCCTTCCTTCACAATCAAAAATTTTTCCTTGATTTACATCTCCTGATTTTAACCACCTGATATTTCCATTCCAATAATTGAGATTTTTTGTGCTTGGTGTTGCTCCAGTTTTAAGTGAAAAAATATTGCCCAACCTTACCCATTTCCATCCAACTGGAATTTCATAGGGGATCTCGTTTTCATGAATGGGTATCAGATCATTTGTTTTCTTGATTTTTTTCCCTTTCATCAACTTTTCCACCAGCACCCCTGCTGGCTCATCATTCGCATCCTGTGGCACAAGCTTCCCCCGCACAGCCAGTTGCAATATCATCTCGCGCAACTTCTGCACTCCGTTCGGCGCATCAGCCAGCAGCTCAAAATTATCGAAAAAAGTCTCAAGCTTCATGCGTTCTTCACTTCAAGCGCAGCCCTAAGCTCATTTTTAAGCGTATTTCGTGTTTCTGCAATCCCTGTGAGTAACTTGTGGTACTCTTCCAGCAGTTCTTCAGGGTCGCTGTGAGAGTTATTCGGCACGCTTGGGTTCTTGATATCGAGATTATAGCCGCTGGCTTTGATCTCATTAATTGATACTTTCCATGCATGCTCATTTTTCTCTCGCTTCCCCCACCATGCCTTTTCAGGCTCGAATTCCTCGATGCGGATGGGCTTTGTCTTGTTGTAGGTTTTCGCTCCATTCGGGTAGGGATGCTCGTAATACCATATCTCTTTTGTAGGCGCGCCTTTGGTGAAAAAGAGCAAGTTGGTCTTTATACCAGTATATGGGCTGAACACGCCGTTGGGCAGGCGCACGATGGTATGCAGGTTGCATTCCTCAAACAGCTTTTCTTTGATGCGCGTCTTTACGCCCTCGCCGAACAGCGTGCCGTCTGGCAGTACGATGGCGCCGCGCCCGTCATCCTTCAGAAGATGAGTGATAAGCAAAAAAAATAGGTCTGCGGTTTCTCTGGTGCGGTAAGTTGCAGGAAAGTTGGATTCGATGCCGTCTTCCTCCATGCCGCCAAAAGGTGGATTTGTTACTATAACGTCCACTCTGTCCGAAGGGCCATAATCGCGCAACGGTCTGGCAAGGGTATTATCATGCCTTATCTGCGATGGTACTTCGATGCCGTGGAGCAGCATGTTGGTCACACACAGAAGATGCGGAAGCGGCTTCTTTTCCACGCCGGAAATGGAGCGCTGGAGGATTTCTTCATCCTCTACGCTTTTTACATAGTTCTTGCGGATATTGTTTATAGCGCAGGTGATGAAACCGCCTGTGCCGCAGGCAGGGTCAAGGAATTTTTCACCGAGCTTGGGATCGACCATGTCCACCATGAACTGGGTAACTGCGCGCGGGGTATAGTATTCTCCGGCATTGCCCGCGCTCTGGAGGTCGCGCAGGATTTGCTCGTAGATGTCGCCGAACAGGTGGCGGTCATCTGCTCTGTTAAAGTCGATCTCGTTTATCTTGTTGACGACCTGCCTGATGAGCGTGCCGTTCTTCATGTAGTTGTAGGAGTCCGTGAATACCTCGCGCACAACAGAGCCGCGCCTGTCCTCCGAACTCAGCGTCAGGTCCTTGAGCGTTCTAAAGAGGTCGTTGTTCACGAAATCCAGCAGTTCCTCGCCCGTAATTCCCTCAGGGTCAGCAGCCCAGTTGCGCCAGCGCAGCCGCTCGGGGATAGAAGAGTGATAGTCGTCCTCCAGCAATTCATATTCCTTCTCCCTGTCATCGAATATCTTAAGGAAGAGCATCCATCCAAGCTGGCTGATGCGCTGGGCATCACCATCCACGCCTGCATCTTTTCGCATGATATCCTGGATGGTCTTGATAGTGGTGCTGATCGAAATTGTTTTTCCCTCCTTCCTGATTGATAAGCTCTGTGAGTTCAATATGAACAGCGAACTGATACGAACTGAAATGAGACCAGGTCGAGTTCGTTGTGAGTTCGTATTGAGTTCGTTGTTAATTTTTTATGTTTTAAAACAACGAACTAATACGAACTCGTACGAACTCTACCTATAAGTTCGTTACGAGTTCGATGTTATCGTTATCTTTGTGCCCTTTGCGTTCTTTGCGGTGTATTTTATTCTAATCCTGAACATTAAGCTTCCGCCATATAAATTTGTGTTTCCAATCCTCTTAACGCCGCGAGGTATTTATCCTTGCCTCCAAATATATTGATGATTTCAAGCGGAGTGCCGAACCGGTCAAGTGGCTGGACCTTAAGTACCTCCATGCTCTCTATATTCTCTATCCCTTCATCAGCGTATTTATCCAGAAGCGCATTAAGGACAGCGCGCGCCTTATCGCCGTATCTTGCAAAGTAGTTTCTTTTGCGAACCGCCTCGGCGCGTTCCTTGCGGGAAAAAGGCGGCTGGTCATAAACCACATGGCAAATAAGATCGAAAGGGTCAAAGTCCCTTCCTACTTCTTCCTCCAATGCATGAAGCAGCAGCCCATGCCCTTCAAGTTCCTGGATGATTAAATTCTTTTTCTGGGCTTTGCTCCATCTATTAAGGAAAGAATCCAGCGAAGCAAACTCCTTTCGAACTGTGGCGCGAGTGTAATCCTTCAGCGATTCAGTGATCAGTTTGCCCTCTTTGTCATAATACTGCACACGCTCAGCAACAACTTTAACAGGCACGTCGCTGACAACAAATTTTATACGCTTGGAGCTGTCATCACTATCCTCTGGCGGCACCGGGGGACCACCAGGTTCCGGGTTGTATATCACCACTGGTTCGCCATCGAACGCTGGATCGGCGAATAACTCTGTTGCTTTCTTAAAATCCATTATCGTAAAATAGAATTTATCGAAATCCTCATTGATGCGCGTTCCCCTGCCAATGATCTGCTTGAAAACGATCATTGACTGGATGCGTTGATCAAGGACAATGAGCTTACATGTCTGTGCATCCACGCCAGTATTCATAAGTTTGGAGGTGGTAGTGATCACCGGATAGCGGCTCTCAGGCAGGATAAAATTATCGAGTTCGGCTTTGCCTTCAGCATCATCGCCCGTGATACGCATAACGTATTTTCTGTTCTGTGCCACAAGATCGGCATTTTCATTAATCAGCGCCTGCCTCATTCGTTCGGCGTGGTCGATATCTTCGCAAAATACAATGGTTTTATCAAAACGATTTGTTGCCTTCAGGAACTCTGTTACTTTCCATGCTACCAGTTGGGTGCGCTGTTCAATAACAAGTGTCTTATCAAAATCTTTCTGGTTGTATATTCGATCTTCAATATCCTTACCATACTTATCCTGCTTACCCTTTTCCGGTCTCCACCCTGTGAGGTCTTTATCCAGATCAATCCGTATGACCTTATATGGCGCAAGGAAGCCGTCTTCTATTCCCTGTTTGAGTGAATATGTATAGATTGGCTCACCAAAATAATGGATATTGGAGATATCTTTTGTTTCTTTCGGTGTTGCAGTTAACCCGATTTGTGTAGCAGAGGAAAAATATTCCAATATCTCTCTCCATGCTGAATCCTCAGCAGCGCTTCCACGGTGACATTCATCCACTACAACCAGGTCAAAGAAATCCCGTGAAAACTGTTTATATATGTGTTTCCACTCTTCCGTGCCGGAAACCGCTTGATAAAGCGACAGGTAGATTTCGTATGAAGTATCAACCTGCCTGTTCTCGATCTTGGTCATTGCTGTACCGAACGGCTTAAAATCATTCGTTTTAGTTTGATCAATCAGGATATTTCGGTCAGCCAGATACAGGATGCGCTTTTTGGTGCGTGATTTCCATAAACGCCAGATGATCTGAAAAGCAGTAAAAGTCTTTCCCGTCCCTGTAGCCATGACCAATAGAATGCGGTTTTGTCCTTTTGCAATGGCTTCAATTGTGCGGTTAATAGCGATATGTTGATAGTAGCGTGGTGTCTTCCCACTGCCATCAGAATAGTAATTTTGCGTAACAATTGGTTGTTTTGTTTCATCAATTCCTTTCCATGCACAGTACCGCTTCCATAACACTTCAGGAGATGGGAACTCATTGAGCTGAAGCTCCTTTTCAACCAGACCCGATTTGACCGTAAAATCATGTTCCAGAAATGCATCACCATTTGAGCTATAAACAAAAGGTACATCCAGCATCTCGGCATAGACAAGTGCCTGCTGCATACCATCACCAACCCCATGATTGTTATCCTTAGCCTCGATAACAGCTATTGGAATATTGGGCTTGTAATATAGAATGTAATCTGCTCGCCTTGCCTCCCCTCTGCTCACATGGGCACCTTTTATTATAATCCGACCTTTAGTGAATGTAACTTCCTCACGTACCTGAGTGTATATATTCCACCTGGATTGAAGAATTGCAGGAGTAATATACTTGGTGCATATATCCCGTTCGCTTAAGGCTTTTTTATCGATTGTTTCCATCCCTTGTCATCCTTGCAGGCGGAAATATTATTTGATAAGACAGAACATATAACTTGGTATATATATAAGCTTGCGGTTTTAAAACATGGGTAAATTGACCAGATACCTTTCGCCGTGCCTCAACCAGAAGGCTATATCTAACCGCTTGCTTTCATTAGCCAAAAACAATACTGAAAAGAGAACTACAATGAACAAAAAAAGATTTGTATTGATCAAGATCATGCAGACGCTTGCCTGGTGCAGATAAATATGTATATCCTACCACTCCTGGCAATTGCGCTCTATTTGATCTCAGAATACTTACACCATTCCTTGGCGTCAGTATCGAAAACTCTGTACATTGTTCTTATGTTGCCGGGAACGGTAGTACACGAATCTAGTCATGCAATAGTGGCTTTGCTCATGGGAGCACGCATAACTGATTTCAGCATCATGCCATCAGGGAACACCCTGGGACACGTAGAATATACTGCTCCAAAGATACCTTTCATTGGAAATGCTGCCATATCAGTTGCTCCATTGATCGGATGCCCGGCAATACTGCTGCTTATAAGCCGCTACTTTGGAATACATTTTGATTCTCCATCTGGCACTTTTGATATACTTATGGAAACAAGATTTTTGTTCGATGGAACTCTTTCTTTTATCACGGGCCTGGATTATTTGAACTGGAGAACATATGTTTTTCTTTACCTCGCACTGACATTGGGAGCTGGTGCAGCGCCCAGTAAAACCGACATCATTAGCATGCTTCCAGGGCTGATTATCATTGTAGCAGCGATCTATGCATTGAGCTACTTCGGTATCAATATTCCATATCTGTATATCATATTCTCCTGGTTTAGTGCATCCCTTACAGTTGCTATGATTCCTTTGCTGGCTGTAACGGTCATTGTTGCGATGCTAAAGTTGACAGCGATTGTAAAATCGCCATGATATTTATTCATAAAAAATCAAGTATACTATCAGTCAGGTCTATGAAGCTACCCCTCTCCGGCATTCGGTTTTTTTTTTTCTGTATCCAGAATGCCTTCTATAATATCAGGCGCCATGAAAAATCCGGTATTCCTCAGTTCATTTATTATTTTCTGGAGTTCCTGTTTGTCTTTTATCGGACAAAGCTCATACCCGATTTTAAGCAATCCCAGTGTGCCTGTAATCCTTACATGCTCTTTCTTTGCAACTTTCCTTGCATCAAGGTCATCAAGCGCGGCAATCCAGCCATGTTTTTTTGCCAGTGCGATAACACCTGATTCGCCGTCATGCAGTACGAAAAGATACTGTTCAAAATCCTGCGCCTTTTCTATGTCTATCCATCCACCATTACTCTTCAGGGCTGATATGGCTTCTGAGAATATTATTTTCTTTTCTACTGTATGTGGAATGATCGCTTTTATCTTTAACCGGCTTAATATCTCCTTTAGCAGGGTAAACCTTCTGATCTCGGAGAATGCACTTATGACACTTGTGTCCAGTACTATCAATCTTCTGTCCCCTTCAAGGTTTCATAGTCCTCATAAAGCTCTCTGACGCCCTCCACTCCGAGTCTGGGTTTAATCCCTTTTTCAATAAGGATTTCTTTCATTCTGGTTATGGAAACCCCTGCTATACCTGCTGCTTTGGCAAGTGAGACTTTTTCCTGCCTGTATAGTTCTGCTGCGATCTCCTTCTCATCGTACTCCCGAAGCAGATGGCGCAGCGCATCACGAACAGCCTCGGCTATGTTCCCATATATCCCCGCATCTATGAGCCGCTTTATTTTTTTCTCGAACTCTCCCTTGATTTCAACCGTAGTTGGCATTTGATCACTTGAATATTTATATGATTTTTCAAGTTAAATAATTATTGTTTTCAAGTTTTTGAATTTTATCATCGCTAAAACAATAGGTGAACTGATTAGATATTTTTGAATCGCGCCCCAGCCAGAAATGATATAAATCCTCAAAAA
>NZ_FZMP01000161.1 GCF_900196725.1 Candidatus Methanoperedens nitratireducens
ACTTCAACGGCTCTTGCAGCGATATTGATGGCTGCTATGTGGTCAGCATTGCCAGAGAAGCCACACTGAACACATTTGAAATTATCCCTATTCGATCTGTTTCCTCTTTCGTTATGATTACATACAGGACAGATATGAGATGTTCCCCTCGGATTAACGAGTACAACAGGCACACCCACAAGGATAGCCTTGTATTCAATGAAACTTCTCAACTGAAAGAATGCCCAGGAATGAATGCGGCTTCTCTGAGTCCTTCTTACCGTTACAGACTTGCGAATACCCTTGAGGTCTTCAAGAGCTATCGCCTGTCTTGTGTCTTTGGCTTTAGCCACGATCTTCCTGGAAATTATATGATTAATGTCACGATGAAATCTACTTTCCCTGCCGGAGAGCTTCTTAAGATGCCTCTTAGATGATTTCGTTCCTGTTTTTTGAAGGTTAGCCTTGAGTACAGCGTTCTTTTCCCTGACAGTATCAATCTGCTTTCCACTGAAAGATTCACCGTCATTATCAGTGGCAAGATTAACTATACCCAAATCAATACCGAGAGTACCAACTGCATCGAATTTAGAAGCTTCAGGAACTTCAACAACAACTGCGAGATAGAATATATCATCACGGAGGATTAGGTCAGCCTGTCCTCTGATTCTATCCAGTCTAACTCGTTGATACTCACCAATGCGAATAGGAATAGTCTGCCTTCCGCCTATCGTCAGGATAGAGACAGCTTCGAGTTTACGCCAAGAAAGTATCCTCTGGTCATAGACAATAGCACCAATTGGTTTAAATTCCGGCTTAATGGTTTTATTTCGTTTATATGCTTCAGATACTTTAGCAATCGCTCTAATGGTCAATTGTGCGGAGAGTTTGAACTTATCTCGAACTTCATAATATATAATTTTCTGAAGCTCCATTTTATTAGCCGTCTTTCTCTCAAAAGCAATATTAGCGATGTAGTTACAAGCTTCGTTAAACTGATGCATTGTTTCAAGAAGAGATGCATGCTGTTCTTTGGATGTATCAAGTTTAATCATAAGCGTTTGTAACATAGTATTGAATATATCGTTCAATGTATATACAGTTTACTATCACTTTAAGGCGGGGTACGCTTCCTCCCCGCAATGAAGTATGGGGCATCCGCTACCCCCTGCACCCCCATTATCGTGAATGCATTCACCAAGATCGGAAATAAACGAATCAATGGTATCCTCAGTAAGATGCGGCATTATTATCAATCTCATGGCTTTTGGGTTTCGCGTTAAAGAAGTAACCCAGCCCCTGGAACGCAATTTTTTCCTGACGTCATCAAGATCAGGTACGTCAAGCGCTACGATGTTCATTGCAGGCTCGATCAGCGGGTCAATTCCCAGGTCACAGGCGCCCTCTACAAGCCTGCCGGTCATTTTCATACATCTTTTCACAATTTCTTTGTATCCTTCTGTTCCAAGATGCGTCATAACGGCATATGCAGCCGCAACTGCTGCCCCGCTTCGTGTGCCAACCAGGGAATGCTGCTTCCTGATCGTCAGGTAGGGCGTGTCGATCTCCAGTGGAAGAAGACAGGCCTCTTCCCTGAACAGGAGACCTCCTGCCGGAATAGTGGACATGCCCATTTTATGGGGATCTGCTGTTATTGATGTAACTCCTTTCACTGAAAAATCAAAATCATATTTTTTATCAAGAAAAGGTATGACATATCCTCCAAAAGCTGCGTCCACATGCAAGAACAGGTTATTTGATAACGCAAGTTTGGCCAGCCTGTCTATCGGATCGATCTGGCCGAATTCTGTTGAGCCTGCAATACCAACAAGAGCAATGGTGTTGCTATCGATAAGGTCTGAAACTGAGTCCATATCCACCTTGAATTCCGTATCAAGCGAAGCTTTTCTTATCTCTATTCCAAGGAGATCCGCTATCTTATCGAAAGAGAAATGGGCTGAAAATGGAACGATCATGTTCGGACGCTTCTTTTTGCTCATGTTCCTGGCAGTCCTCAACGCCTGGATATTGGATTCCGTGCCCCCTGTCGTAATGTAACCGCATGCATTACCATCACCGAGCATGTATCCCATCATCTTTATTACTTTATCTTCAAGTTCCTTTGTCCCCTGGAATAAACCAAAGTCCCCCATATTTGATGCAATGAATTGCATGTGGGCTTTTACAGCTATGGGGTGGGGTTGTGTGCACATGGCACTCATGACCTTATCATAGGAAGTGTCTTTTTGCATAGCGTTTTTAAGCCGGGATAGTACTTCCTTTTCAGAGTGCCCTTTCAGGTTCATGTCCTAAACTCCCGAATACTTGCTTATAAAAGTTTGTTTATTGTATAGGATTAGAGGAGCCAAAAAGGTCTGGATGGAATCCATGATGATGGTTTGTAACTGCTCCTCTATATTTTCAGATATGCCAGATGAGATATAAATAAGCCGACATTTTTAAGGGTTATTTTTCAGTTTCTAAGCTATAACACGGTCTTTTTTAGTTTAAAATAGTTCATAGCATATTGAATAACAATAAAAACCTCAAAAAATGCTTATTCTCATGAACTTTCGATGAACTCGTAGAACTTATCCCAGTCAAGGACTGTGGAAACACATCCTGCCTTCTCAAGAACGATACCAACACCAAAAAGATCGATTTTCTCGCACATTTCAATCCCGGCTTTTATTTCGGTCATACACCCAACCCCCAGTATTGCCTCCGGCTTGTGTTTTCGTACTAGCCGCCTGATAAAACTTGAACCTGGTACAATAAAAACCTTATAACCAAGCATTTCTGCGCTTTTCTTGGCCTGTCCTATCTCGCATGCACCGCAATTTTCGCACTGCATGCCTTCGGGACTGAGCTTGGATGGGCAGGTGATGGCTCTTAAGCATTGTGGAAAAAATATCAGTCGTTTATTGATCGGCGTGTCCCTGAATTTTCGCAGAGATATCTTGTTCTTAAGTGCAATACCCACATCATCTACAATGGAATCATCCATTTTGATAAGCCTGAATAAAGCCTTGACCAGGTTTTCAAGAAGAGTGATAGAGAAAAGCATAAATCCCGGAAAAATAAACTTCTCGGTCTTAAATGAATAAGCAATAAGCAGTGAACCCATAATTGCTATTATCAATAAAAAAGCCGCAAAGTATACTACAGCTTCGCCGATTATTGTGAATAAAGGTTCAATTTCTATTGCCATCAAATTTCAAGAATAGTATTTATTTCTTCAAGGGCTTTCGCATAAACCCCATTTTTCCTTAGATACGCAGCAAGCTTAAGGGGACGGTTGCCGCCCGGGTGGTATGTGATAACTGCTGACGGTGCGCATTGTTTTGTCATACCGATAAGACCGTTCACATCCATGTGGTCGCTGATATTGATAGTAGGAAATTTAATATCCTTTCGTCCTGTCAGTATGAATTTCGTTGCGCAGGTGAGGCCGGAAATTTCACCGGGTGTAGTTATTTTAATACCGCAATTGCTATCAAGATCAACAAGCTGCCCCGCATTTTTCATTAATCCGTCAGTAAGAGCATGAGATACCGGATCCATACCGATCTTTCCCGAATAACCGGATTCACGAATCAGTTTGACTGCACGCTGAGCCTTCCCGAATGCATAAGCGCCAAAAGCAATATCATTGGGCATTTCTTCCAGGGATTCCCTGAATGCACCCAGATCATCTTCGAAATGACATTTCGGGTCATTAGGGTCTCCATAATTTGCTTCAGTGACAAGACAATCGCAGTCTGGCAGGTCTCTTGAGTCTTTGACGTCACCTGTGACCATGATCCTTGTACCCACATCATTTTTCCAGTAAAAAGCACATGAACCTATTGTATGATGTGTAGGATATGTTTTTACTTCAACGCCGGCAATGTCAATACTGTCACCGATCCTGAATGTTCTTCCTGCATATTTTTTCCCGTAAAGGATTTCAAGTGCCTGTGCAGTTTCCTGCGAACAGACAGCATTCTTCGAGAGCATTGCAGACCTGCCATGATGGTCTGAATGTGCATGGGTTATAAGGTATGCATCAGGCTGGTGGAAACGGGAGTTCGTAGTATCCACGGAAAAAGTCAACCGTTTCCCTGCATTGAAAACAAGTGAAATATGGGGTTTGAATCCCTTATCTGTCCTGTGCCTGATCGGCAGCACACCAAGGTCAAATAAAGGTTTCAATCAAACCACGCTATTTTAAGGCTGCGTTTAAATCCGATTCAAGAACATTCGCGCGGGTTACGCCGGTATATCGCTTGAATACGGCTCCATCTTTTTCTATTACCAGTGTAGGGATTGCATGCACTGTGAATTTAGCGGCCAATTCATTATTGTTGTCAACGTCAATTTTCTTGAATTCCACTTTATCCCCGAATTTTTTCTTAAGCTCTTCGATGATCGGATCCTGCATCTTGCAGGGACCGCACCATTCTGCAAAAAAATCCATTAGAACAACTTTACTCATTTGATTTCCTCCTCTTGAAGCAGATGTTGCACGATTTGCATTTTTCCTTAATC
>NZ_FZMP01000118.1 GCF_900196725.1 Candidatus Methanoperedens nitratireducens
GGCTATTATAAGGACATACTAAAGCAATTGGGTCAATTAAAATAGGGTAAAGGGGGCAATAATTTAGCAAGTGTTGCTGAATAAAGAGGAACGATTGCTCGTTCCCCCTCTTCTAAGAACCGTACGTGAAACTTTCGCTTCATACGGCTCAAGCATTTTATCACCCCTTAGTAGGGCAGCAGTTATTTGTCATGGTCACAGTATCAGGTTTGCAAACTTTCTTTACGTTTTTCAGTACTTTAAATGTGTTATCTGTTAGTTTCTTGAAACGTTGTTTCATTTTTCTTGAAACAAAATATTCCACATCAAGATAGGGATTTTTGTCTAACTTCATTGGAGTATGTCGAACTATCTTCTTATCAGATAGAAGTTTCAATTGTTTATCCTTCGTTGAGAAAACCCAATTATTATTTCCTACTGTATGCCAGTATCTATTGGAAGTCCAGAAATTGGATTTATCAGTGTGTCTTCTTTTAGCCCAATGCCATAGCATTTTCCAGATTCTATGGTCGAGTTTATTGAATATTTCACTGGATACAACCGATTGGTGATAGTTAGACCAACCAGTTATTACGGGATTAAGGGCATTAATCAATTCTTCTTGTGTCCAAGCTTTCCCCTTCTTGATTATATTACTGATTTTCTCAGTAAATTTATCAATGGATTTCTTGGAAGGTTTAACAAGAAGTTTGCCCTTATATTTTCTGAAATTCCATCCGAGGAAATCAAAACCATTGTCTATATGGGTTATTATCGTTTTCTCATCAGACAATTCCAGACCTCTACCTTTCAGGAAATCTTTAATCAATTCCTTGACTTCCTTGGCTATTTCTTCCGTTTTGGCAGTAACAATGAAATCATCAGCATACCTTACAAAGTTTACTTTGAATTTGGAAGCCTGAACATTGTGTATATTTCCACATGAATTTCGGTGGTATTTATCAATTATTATATTCTCAATTCCATCTAATGTAATATTAGCCAGAATTGGGGAAATTATACCACCTTGTGGAGTTCCTGCATCCGTAGGAAATAGTTGGCGTTCAAATACATAGCCAGCCTTTAGAAACTGTTTCAGAATTGATTTATCCATCAGTACATTGTCTAATAACCATTGATGAGAGATGTTATCGAAACATCCTTTAATATCTCCTTCCAGTACCCAGGCAGGTGAGTATTTACGAGACAAACAAATGAAAATCTGTTCACAAGCATCGTGTGTGCTTCTGAACTTTCTGAATCCAAATGATGTCCTGTCACCTGTTGCTTCTGCAATCGGGTCTAATGCCATAGCATAGAGCGATTGTATAGCTCTGTCACACATTGTTGGAATGCCTAAAGGTCGTTTCTTGTTTGACCCATATTTCTCAATAAAGACTCTTCTTAGCGGTTTTGCTTTATACCCTACATCAGTTAGAGCAAGAGCAGCTTTCATTTTGGCTTCTGGTGATGACCATGTTTCACCATCTATGCCTGCTGTTCTTTTGCCCTTATTTTGAGTTACGTTCAATGTTGCTAACAGTTTCGCATAATACGAATGTGTTAGAAGATACTGCAAACTTTTTACTAAGTACCATTTACATTCTTTAACCGCTTTTGTGATCCTGACTTGTATCCGATTTACATGTTTCTGAGCCTTCTTCCAGTCGATGTTGTTCCACTGGTTTTTTCAAAAGCATGTTTGCAGGTTTCTCATCTTTCGATGTAATTGAATCTCCTGCATTCATAGGTTTACCTTCATTCACACAATAAAACACCGTAGAGTAAGTCAGCATCCTTTCGGATTAAGGCAAATCTTGAACCTCTATACAATTTATTACGAATTGTCATTCGCTTTTTACTCTCTCCTCTACCCCTTATGCCATTGTTACTCCTTGCGAAGTTTCTACCTTTTGGGAGCATATTGGGTTTACCAAGTTCTACGTCGTGCATAATTTTTGGATACTTTAGAAGCCACCTATAAGCCGGAAATCTTTTGTCCGTTTCCTATAATGTATGTGCAGCCATCATGGTCTGATTCCATACCTTTTGGTTTAAGCGTTTCAGACTATTTTCGCTTATTAATCCTTACGACTCTTACAATGGTTCAACGTTCGTTTCTTCATGGCATCCTTATCCTAACAGTTCATTTAATTTAGTCTTTAAATTTCTCCATGTTGTCCTGAGAGCTTTACACCCCGGTGTTGCCACCAGCGCATATCTCAGTAGGATTATCCCAAACGGAAGGGATAGCGCACGGCAATGCACGATGTAACTTCTTGTCACGAGCATATCAGGATACCTACCAACACAAATTGAAACGCTTTCTTAATTTCAATTTATTTTGATATCCGGATTTATACTATATATGCTCAGTAAATAGTTTCAACCATAAGGTGCAAAACATGAATTATGAAACAATAAAGATCGAAAAAGTCGAAAAATCCTGCCCTGCATGCGAGGATTATGCCCAAAAACACTCGACAGACCCGCCAAAGATAGCCATCATGGCATGTGAGGGGGCATGCGCCAGGGGCGAGGTAGCAAGAATAGCCGCAAACCTGATCGCGCATAAGCTCGCGCGGGAAAACACTGTCAGGATATGTCTTGGCAGCGCCTTCACAAAGGATACGGGACAGAGAAACCTGGTGAGACGAGCTGATAAAGTAATTGCAGTTGAGGGTTGTTTTATTTCCTGTTCCTCAAGGATGATGGAAGGTGTCTTGCCCGGTCTTGCTCCAGTAATAGTCCAGGCCGATATGCTTTATGACACTGACACCGATGCTTTCGGAATAGATGAATTCCCGGAGGAAGAACTCAAAGAACATGCGCGGGAAGTAGCAGAAACAGTGGTCAAGGAACACATAAATAATGAGAACCCGGAAAAAAGTGGAAGCAATGTATCCGGATGCAGCCAGTCGAGAAATTGCAGCTGCAAATAATATTTGCCGAATATTTCCTCAGAATTTCCTTGGGCATTTTAATTTTTTCTTATCAATAGCTAATATAAAGATCATCAACCACAGAGTACACAAAGAGCACAGAGCTTTGCCACGGTTCTCTGAGTCCTGTCGAGTAGAGCCCATAGCCCACCTTTTATTGAGGTAATAGCCCCAGGGTTATACTATGAGCCCCCTCACAGAACCGGACTTGAAGATTTCCCTCATCCGGCTCTTCAGAAGCACATCCTCTATGCGTTTTTGTGTAGCTTTTAGAGTTCTTAGACATCAGTTTTGTTGTCATCTAT
>NZ_FZMP01000122.1 GCF_900196725.1 Candidatus Methanoperedens nitratireducens
GGAGCAGAGTACAAATACCCGGCAGGCGCGAGGTTCCAGGCGCATTATGCCAATTACACGGCGGGAAAGATTCTGACTATCATCGTGAACGTGGATGAGCTGTGAGGTGAACTATGGGCTATCTTGAAATCGTTGCCGGGAAAGTGGTATCCCCAACTCAGGGGCATATGCCGCAGTTCCTTTTTGGGCTTGATGCTTCAAAACCGAGTACTCCCGGTGTCGGGGACATGTACTATGCTACCAACACTTTGAAAATCTACAACTGCTATGTTGCTGGACTGTGGACGCTTACAAGCTCCCCAGCTTCTGAAAGGTACTCCAATCACTTAGGGGCTGTAGATAATTTTACAGGTGTGGCTGCATCTGCCGGTTGGTCTAATACGACTGATGCAGCCAATCACGAAATGGATATGGCTTCTGACGCTTTAACAACTGGTTATTGTAGATTTACCACAAAAAAAATGTGGTCGCTTGGTGCTTTATCCAGTCCAGTGATTTGTAATTTCATTCTTCAAAATATCGTTCCTGGGACTAATGCAGGGTACTCAGGATCAAAGATCGGATTAAGCGCAGATTTCCAAACAGTCTTAAACAATAACACGGCTGCCTTTTCATTGAGTCCTGGCAATGTTTGGCAGACATACACGATCGATAATGCTGGCGGTCAGCATTTTACAACGATTGATCCACAGATTACCAATGGTGATTTATGCACGATCATTGGCGTATCTTCATATGTGATTTATCTTGTAAATGGTGTATTGGTAGCAACACATCAACTCAATCTCCCTACTGCTCCGATGTTTGCCGGTGCTGGCATTGCTGCCGAAGGTGCAGCCTTTTCAGTAGCCAGGACGTGGAGCTTAGATTATTTTGATGTAATTGTTTTGAAGTGATCGCCATGAAAAAGTAGACTTATTTGATATCAAGAAATAACATTAGTTCTAATATTAATTGATGTTAATTTTAATATTTTAACCGACGTTATTTTGAACATGGTCAAACTTAGGAGAGCTGTAGACGGCTCACATTTCATCGTAATCCGAAGCGCTCTGGTCGAAAGCCAGCAATGGAGGGAGGG
>NZ_FZMP01000129.1 GCF_900196725.1 Candidatus Methanoperedens nitratireducens
TCTCGTTCGTTGTGGCTTTCATGAACTTATAGTTAGTAAATCCCACTTTCGAGCTGCTTGCGATTATGTCGCCCGGAAGGTCGTAATGTTGCCATGAAAATTGTGTTGGCTTTCTGAGCTATATAGTATTACTCATATCCTATTCTGCAATATACAGAAGGCTTCCAAATAATATGAACTGACCATCAGCCACAGCATCACATAAAAGATTTGTCATTTTCTTTTTATTAGAAAATAAAATATAAAAATTAGCATATATCATGCCCGTAACTAGAATGTATGTAAGTTTCATGGATAGGTATGATAAACTCAAGGGTAGGATTATAATTCCTGAAAAGATGTTTAAACCACTTAGAGATTTTATGGTTTTTGGCAACCCGATGATTACAGGTATCGTTTTTACTCCCGAAGAAGTATCTCCCTCGGTATCCCGCATATCAAAAACAACCGAATTGATGAACACCAGTGTGAAAAAGAAGATGATAATAATAAGAGTCATAGCATTCATACTGAATGATACGGAATAAACAGGAAGTAATGCCGGGGTTAATGCCCATGCAAATGCAACTACAAGATTTTTAACAAAGGGGATCTCTTTCAACCTCCTGTATTTGAATTTTTTTGGGAGCCATGCGATGCTGTATAAAATGCCACAGATGAGCGGAATAGCTGATATTAATGTAGTTTTTACCCCGTAGCAGAGAGCCAGCGCAATTGCAAGGATATATGCAAGTATAGCAGAAGTCGAAAGAACTCTCCAATAACGGCTGGTAAAGGAATACCTATCTGAGTAATTTATTGCATCCTCTTTTTCATCGGTTTTACGATTGATGTTGTAAACTGAGAAAGTTGCGAGGAACATTATGGCAAGTAAAGAGAGGCTACATTTGATATGCTGTAACACGCAAGAAATGTAGACCATAGCAGCGCCTGCTAAGGAGAGATAGATGGAGCTGTATATCAGAAAAGAAAAGATGCCTGTGATTTTTTTGGTTATGAATGCCTTGAGTCTTTCCCACCCAGCCATGTATTATAAGGAGTGCAAAGGGGTTGACATTTATTACGATGACGAATTTTCATTAAAGTGATGAAGATTAATCAGTCAGATTAACATTAATCGGAGCGATGAATTTTAATGATTATAATTAAAATAAATCACAGTAATAAATATATAGAAGGACTGACTAGGGGTAGCATGGCTTGTAACAATGGGGTGGAAAAAACGCAGAGAACTACTGTATTATGAGCCCCGGAGTATTAAAGGAGGAAATAAAATATGAGAAATAAAGGAATACAATTAGGTGCGCTGCTCATGACGATAATGCTTGTGAGTATGGCGTTTGTACCAGTTGTGAGTGCCGCTCCGACTATAGAAACAGTAACACCGACTAGTGGAGCGTTTGACAAGTTTTTTCC
>NZ_FZMP01000124.1 GCF_900196725.1 Candidatus Methanoperedens nitratireducens
TTTTAATACACCATTGGGGGGTCCCGAATTTTCAATCGCTGCTAAGAATGCAAAGCGTTACAGCATTAATCTTTGCGATCCGGTGTTAAAAAGCTAGAAATTATATAAACAACGAACTCGTACGAACTAATACCAACTCAAGCCCTTCAGAGTTCGTACGAGTTCGTATCAGTTCGTTGTCAATTACATCCTATCAGTTGCTATAAAAAGAGCCGGGCTCAAAGCCCCGCTCTCTCTACGATTACATCAGCTACCTGTTTTGCGCTCCTGAAAGGGAAGTCCCCTGCCTTGAGCAGTTTTCCTGCCTCGCCTGCCGTCATTTCAACACCATCTGCCCTGCATGTGGTATTTGCGCCCTGCGGGAAGGCTGCCAGCAGTTCCTCCGGCGTCTTTATCGGGAACTTTGCGCCTGCAAGTGCTCCTGTAATCTGTGCATGTATCTCGTCACGGATTGCCACTCGTATCACCTCATATTTCTATTGTGAGGTTGCAACCATATACTTAACCTTTATTAAACTGTACTAAGAGCCTATCCACGCACAGCAGGATAGGCTCTAAATCAAATTCCAATGTTCACTCCCCCTGTTGTTTTTCTGGCTAAAATAATGATTGGGGGGGGTGAACACTAAAAATGTTGTATTCAGCTCTAATTGTAACTGTTACATTGGTTTACTGCTGGCACGAAAAAGAGTTAAATTTAAATGGCGAACCTATGAATTGGTAACTACATAAGCAAGAAATCTGTACGAACTAAGACAGGATAAATTCAAAAACCTTATAAATGTATCCTGCCTTATGCGTTTGCGTGGTGATTTATTTTGTTAAGCGTCAATGAAAAGGCAATGGAAATCGCGGAAGATATGATGGACTGGTCCGAGGAGCTAAAGGTAAAAACAATCGAATTAAAGAACGGCTCCAAGGTAATAGACTGCGGGATAAACGTAGAAGGGGGTTACGAGGCAGGTCTTATGTTCACCGACATTTGCATGGGCGGTTTCGGAGCAAGCTCAATAACAGTACATAAAGTAAATGAGATACCCCTTGCTTTCATAGATATCACTACAGACCATCCTGCGATATCCTGCCTCGGCGCCCAGAAAGCCGGCTGGAGGATAAGCGTGGACAAGTATTTCGCGATGGGCTCAGGTCCTGCAAGGGCGCTTGCGCTCAAGCCAAAAAAGACCTACGAGCGCATCAAGTATGAAGATGATTATAATTACGCTGTTATTGCCCTTGAATCAAACCAGTTCCCCGATGAGAAGGTCATGGAAACCATTGCCGAAGCAAGCCATGTCGAGCCTGCAAATGTGATAGCTCTTGTCGCACCCACAGCAAGCATCGTGGGCTCGGTGCAGGTCTCAGGACGCGTGGTTGAGACTGCGATATTCAAGCTTAACGAACTGGGATACGATACTACAAGGATCGTAAGCGGCACAGGCTGCGCCCCGATAGCTCCTGTTGTCAAGGACGACCTGAAAGCCATGGGAAGCACGAATGATAGTGTGATATATTACGGCTCGGTGTTCCTGACCGTGAAGGGAATGGATGAAGAGAAATTCAAACAGGTGCCTTCGTCCACATCAAAGGACTACGGCAAACCGTTCTACAGGACTTTCAAGGATGCAGGGTATGATTTCTTCAAGATAGATGCTAACGTCTTCGCGCCAGCCGAGATAACGGTGAACGACCTTGAGACAGGCAAAACATACCACACGGGTCACCTGAACGGGGAAGTACTACTGGAATCATACGGGATAAGCGGGATTTAAGAGACTGTTTTCAGACTCAATCCCTGCCAATCACAGCGAAAAATTTATTTTAAGTCACGATAATATATAATATTCATGGAAGAAGTTAACCAGTCCGCAGCGTTCTTCAAATGCAATATTTGCGGTTTCGTGTTCGAGGCTGACCCCAACTTTATCCCGATACCCTGCCCGCAGTGCGGAAGCGAGGATACGGCGAGGACTTAGGTGCAGTAAGGATTATGCCTTCTTTACTGTAGCTTGAGAGACCGCGATGATCTGATTTGTGGCAGTATCAATTACTGTAACCTCAACTATGGAACGATCCTCTAATTTCCATTTGCTATCTACAGTATTATTTTGGATATCTGTTATTAAATTATTAATATTTTTACCATCGTAGCCAATAAGCCTTATGGTTTCACCAGCATCCCATGTAGTGCCATCCACAATTTCCCCAAGATTGCTCCCATCTTCCCCACCGTAATTATTTCCCGATAAATCCTTATAAGTAACCCTTATATCCTGAACCGATGACGGATGCGTATCGTGTCCGGTGTATGCATATCCTTTCCCTGCGATGATAATTTCAGTATTTTTCTTGATAAGCATATCGCCTCCCCTATGCTTTAGCACTATGACATTCTTATAGAGGGGTTTATCCGTATCCCCACTTGCCTCCACTACCAGGATCTTAGCCGCAGGAACAGGCTGTATCTCAAAAGCACCGTAAGCAAAAACCGATAGCGCAATGACCGAAACCATAATCACTGTCATACCGACAAGCAGGACTACTCCTATCACCGATGAAGCTGCACTCCTGCACTCACTTAACTGCCTCATGGCTCGCAGGATATTTTTGGTATCCTTAACTTTTTCGATTTTGTTTTTAACTACAATTTTGTTTTTACTAAAATAATTATTAAAGCCACAGAATAAGATTGGGAATACCACATCACTATGCTATATAAAAAGTCAGTAAAGCTGCTCTGCCGGAATCTGCCAGAGCAACTTTAGGTCACCGGACAAATGGAGAAAATCCTATTGATATTTTGTATGCTATCTTTAAGGAGATACTTTAGCTACTCTGCTCCTGCTTCTTCCTTCAAGCCAGTCCCCGATCCAGGTGCCTATGATAAAGAGCACTGTAAGGATTACTACTTCAACGAATATAGCCACGCCGCTGAGCGTCATGATCGAGCCGCCCACAAATAATCCCAGTACTACGAGGATAATGGCAAGCACTATGCCGATCATCAATCCTTTCCTGAGTAATGCACCGCGGTTTTCCCTTCCAGGGCTTACGTAGCCGTAGATTATTCCTAATACAAATGTTAGAGTTTCTAATAAAGCCATATTTTTTTCCCCCTTTCTAGCTTATTTACTGTACTCCATTAATAATGTTCTTCCTGTTACAATATATAGCTTTTGCCCGGTAATCAAAAAATTTCAATTCTGGCGTAGGCATTCTCACTTAAGGTTATTAAGGGCTTGGATGCTGAACGGTTAAAGAGCAAAAATCCTGGCGAAAGAAAATTACGTTTTGTCAAGCACAAACCACATAAAGAATAATTACAGTTAATCCGGTAGTGAGGATGTCAAGAAAATGTATTGAAATTCAAATCAAATAATCTAAATTGCATCTTTTTCAGAATGGCTTAAATAGCAGAAAAGAGTCTGTGGGTTAGACTTTATGACCGCGAAACGACTGCAAAATATCACAGAATCTGCAACGCTGCGGATATCAAATCTTGCTAGCGAATTAAAAAGCCAGGGCAAGGACATAATAAGCTTCAGCCTGGGTGAGCCTGATTTTACAACGCCTGGACATATCATCGATGCTGCAAAAGCATCTCTTGACAGGGGCGAGACGCACTACACGCCTTCGCCTGGAATCCCGGAACTCAGGCGCGCCATTGCCGAGAAATTAAAGAATGATAACAATATCGAGGCTAAGGCAGGCAATATTATAGTCACTCCCGGGGCAAAGCAGGCGATTTTTGAGGTCACCCTCTCCATACTCCAGGAGGGCGATGAAGCAATATTGTTCGATCCGGCATGGGTCTCGTATGACCCGTGCGTGAAACTTTCAGGTGCAAGGACCGTATGGGCAGCCACCGACAGGGACAATGGTTTCTCACCTTCCGGTCTTGCTGAGTACATAACAAAAAATACCAAGCTCATAGTTGTAAATAGCCCGTGCAATCCCACAGGCGGCGTATACGGCAAAGAGACGCTAAAAGAGATTGCAGACCTTGCGATCGATAATAATATTATGGTGCTTTCCGATGAGATTTACGAGAAGGTCATCTATGACAAGGAACACATAAGCATAGGGTCTTTTGACGGGATGCAGGAATTAACGATCACTGTCAACGGTTTCTCAAAAGCCTATGCAATGACTGGATGGCGGCTCGGGTACGTGAGCGCGCCAAAGAATATATACGAACAGATGCTAAAGCTGCATTCGCACTCCGTAAGCCAGGCGACCTCGTTCGTTCAGTATGCGGGGCTGGCTGCGCTCCAGGGCGACCAGACCTGTGTTGCCGACATGGTCCGGGAATTCAGGGAAAGAAGGGACCTCCTTATCAAAGGATTGAACGAACTTGATATCAGGTGCGCCAGTCCCGACGGCGCGTTCTATGCGTTTGCTGATGTGAGCGAGTATGGGAATGGAGAAAAGGTTGCTGAGCTTTTGCTTAATAAGGCATTCGTTGCAGCTACTCCGGGCGCAGCTTTTGGTGAAGCAGGAAATGATTTTATCAGGATATCCTACGCAACATCGCAGGAGCGCATCAGAGAGGCCCTGCGGAGAATGGAAGCCGTACTAAAATAACTATAGAGGATTTCGATTAAGTTATAATTTTTTCTGATTTTTGGTAATAGATGTATGTCTACGCCTATGTTTTCTATTTTTTGCTGTATCACAGAGATAGTAGTTGAAAGATATGAATGAAAGCGAGACCATATTCGATATAATTAAAAAGCGCCGCAGCGTCAGGCATTTCAACAGGGCTAAACTCCCGGATGAGCATATGCAGCAAATCCTTGAAGCAGGCAGGTGGGCACCCTCAGGCGCTAACGCCCAGCCGTGGCGCTTCGTTGTTGTGACGCAGAGGGAAACACTTGCAGCTTTAGCCGAATGCTGTTACTATAAAATGTTCAAATCCCGCCATGTAGGAGAAGCTGGCGCTGTGGTGGTCATATGCGCCGACCCCGGGGCTGGGAGCCAGACGTATCAGATTGATGCTGCGATTGCAGGGACGAATATGACCTTGATGGCGACGGCGCTGGGCATAGGCTCATGCTGGATCGGGGCTTTTGAGGAACAAACTATACGGAACATATTAAGGGTTCCTGAGAAATTAAAAATTATTGCGCTTATCGCCTTCGGATATGAGGTTGGGAAAGCCTCTGTCCCGCCGAGGCTGCCGCTTTCCAGCATCGTTCACAATGAGATATATGATACTGCAGGCGAACCTGGAATAATAACTAAAAAGAAATACTCTGGCGCTCTCTCTGTATTTGGGAAGCTGATGCGTGTACTGTTCAATAAACGCTAGAGGTGCCATGGAACTAATCCGCTTGATTATCGTCGCTTTAATATCCGTTTCTCCTATTGGAGAGGAAATGATTGCCATCCCTGCCGGGGTGGCTATGGGTCTGCCCATTTTTATTGTGGCGCCGGTAGCCGCAGCCGCTAATTTCCTGCCAGTTCCTGTTATTTCTTTTATTTTTTATCAGGGGAATAAATACACCCGTATCCATGGCTGGCTGTTGAGGCGCAGGAATGAAAAAGTAAAAAGATGGATGGATAAATATGGCATTGCAGGGCTTTTCCTCTTAACTCCATGGATTGGTGTCTATGCTGCTACCATTACCTGCGAACTGTTAAGTATGCAAAGGGCGAAAATATATGCCGCCGTTGCAGCAAGCCTGGTATTTTATGCTGTTATCGCCGCGTTAGTGATTACCCTTGGAATCCGGTTTATTTAATATTGTCGTTAATTGACTTGACATTATCAGATTGTCATTTTTGGTTATCATCATTGATTACAGATTATACCATTTATTTACTCCAAGGAGAAGGGTGAAATGTAAATGATTTCGCACTCTTGACATTAATGCAACCGGGGAAGATATCGCTTTTTGGATTGAAAAATGGTGCAAATCGAGTGAAATGAAGAAGTGGAGAAAATAAATGAAAATTATCTCGTTTGCCATGAAAAGCGTATCTTTTCCTCCAACATTGATTTTACAGGAGTCAGTTTCAGCCAGAGGAACCATTTGCTCGAACCAAAAAGGAGGTTTTATTGACATGTACAAGTTAATTAAGAAATCAATTGAAAAAAGCAAAAGTTTGATCCTGATCGCTGTCGTTTCATCACTTATTGCCTCTGCAACCGCATTTGTGTACGGGATGATAAGGACCTTTGCGATTATACTAAACTTCGTGATAAGTTACGGCAAAGACCCATTAGGCGTGATAGCCCTTCTGGGACTCATGGATATGTTCCTTATAGCCACCGTTCTTTTCATCTTTGCGATGGGCATGTATGAGCTTTTCATTGATAATATCGTTTTGCCGGATTGGCTTATTATCAGGAACCTTCATGATCTCAAAACAAAGTTGAGCAGTGTTATAATCCTGGTTATGGGTATTATATTTTTAGAACATCTGGTAGAATGGAGAGACCCGATCGGGACGGCTTTCTTTGGTATTTCAGTGGCAGTAGTTTCAGTTGCTCTTATAGCATTCAGTTATTTTGGGCAAAAAGAATAACGTCAGCAGCGTTTATTCCCGCAGGTCAGGCGGCAGTAGAAATCTTTGCGACCTTGCGCGCTTTGCGGTAAGGTTCCCATGTCACTCAGCAGATCAATTGATGCCCTTGATAAGAAAACATCCATGCAAGATTATTAAAGTAATTGAAGACTAATTATAATTATTGCCTCTGATATAACTGCAATATGAAAACAGAACAAGGCAAAAACAAAATGAAGACCAAAAGTATAAAAATCGAAAGAAGTATAGAAGAAATTATCGAAATACTGAAGAACTTCGACTTTATCCACAGTATTCTTCTTTTTTGGCTCGCGCGCAAGAGGAAAAACCGGAAGAGATGTTGATATCTGCATCATCCCTTCAAGGGAACTCAGCCTGAGAGAGCGATTATCAATTGATTCCGCTGTACCCTCTGGTGTGGATATTTCAATATATTTCGATCTGCCTATCCATATCAGAAAGAGGATTTCCGAAGAAGGAAAGGTGCTTTATACAAAAGATATGTACCATTTGCTAACCCTCTTCAAAGAGAACGATTCAGAATACAGCGGCTATAAGCGGTACAGGGAATATTACAACAAAGCGATCAGGGAGAGACTAAGGAAGAAATAAGTAGAACCTCCGGTTAAATTAAAATATTAGTACAACCATACAGTACAACTATGCCTTTAACAAAAGTAAGCCATAAGTTCCAGGTCGTAATACCTAAAGATATCCGTGAGCTTCTTGGTATTTCAAAGGGCGATACATTGCAGGTTTATAAGAAGGATAACGAAATCATAATGAAAAAAATCAAAACCGGAGAACCGCTATCTCTTAAAGATTTAAAGGGGCTTGGCAAGGAAATATGGAAAGATGTTAATGTTGAAGAGTATATCAAAAAGGAGCGGGATAGTTGGTAAAATACAGGCGTATCGGGCTTGATACCAATGTGCTGATATATTATATCGAGGAGCATCCTTTTTTCCTGGGTAAAGTTGAGCCCTTGGTAGACAGGATTGTCAAAGGGGAAGCAATCGGGATAACCTCTTATGTGACGCTTCTTGAATTGCTTGTAAAACCTCTTAAAGAGAAAAGATTCGATCTGGTTGAACAGTATAAAACAATATTGACTAACCGGCTTGAAATGGTGCCTCTTGAGGAAACAGTATCCTTAAAAGCGGCAGAACTGCGGGCAAAATACGGAATAAGAACACCTGATGCGATACAATTGGCATCTGTGATATCCAAAAATGGGGATGTCTTTGTAACCAACGATGAGAGGCTGGATAAGATTGATGAAATTAAGGTTTTGATTTTAAGCGATCTCCCGGAATGAGTAAACATTATAAACTCTTCGAATTTCATCCTATGAATCTTAGAGCTTGTCTGAATATTTTTTATGAGCTGAAAGCTGTGAACTGTTCTGTTTTTAATATATAGGTAAGCATTAAATATTAACGATGTGTTTTGAAATATTATCAAATGAGACAATTTTACATGCCAAGAAAAGCTAAAGAATCCAAGGACTTCGAAGAAATTACACTTGCAATAGCATTATTAGGCGGAATAATTGTAGTTTTATTGAAAGTTATTGATTATTCCAATAGTGAAGCTTTGGAATTGAATTTTAGTTCAAAGCCCTTGATATATGGTTTGATAGAGTTTTTATTAATAGAACTATTAATAATTTTCTTCTTTTTTATTTTCAAAGGGATATCGGTATATACAGATGAAAGAAAAGTGGAATTTGAGCGGATTGCAAGAAAGTTATTTATATACAGCTTTATATTTGCTTTTGGTTGGTTTATTGCCTCAATCGTAATAGTTTCTATTAAATTATATAATTTAATAGAAGGTTGGATTTGGTATGTTGTTGTTATTCTATTAATTTATGCTCTCATAGCAGTTTGGTATTCAAGTTTAATAAAATTATCAATTCTTAACAAAACCGCGGTTATTATTTTGTTTATATTATTGTTATCATTTATGATATCTTTGAAATTAGTACCCGTCTACTTGTTAACAGGCTCTAATACAATAGAAGAATTTTCACCATCGATTGATAATCCTGATATGCTAACCTTTACTATGAAAGAAAAAGGTGTTTATTACAATTTAACTGAAGTATGGTTATACGAACTAAACACTTCCAAACTCAACAATTCAAATAAATCTAACTTAAATAAGACTGACTATATCAAAATACCTAGAAACGAAAGTAATGCGAGTTGGTCAGATAATAAATATATTTGGGGACAGCAAGACAATACGGTATGGTACATAAATATAATCAATATCTCTAATTTGCCATCTGGAACTTATCTGTTACGAGCCTCAAGTAAGAGGTGATGCAGATAACAATTCTGGATTTGGAGAGTCAAAAAGACGAGCTGAAAAACTGTTCTATATTCCTCCAAAGAAAACAAATTACTCCTTTAACTGTACGCAAACATCATAACGATTCTGGTTAGTTATAATAGGTCTCTATCTACTATACATCAAATTTTCAGACAGGCTCTTAGACCTTCGCGCGCTTTGCGGTGAGATTTGTATCCCACCCCAACAAGCTATCCGATATAAACTTCAGCATCATTATGCAAAAACAAAAATAGGACGAAATGCATATCACATCAAGACGCGGAGAAAGCCATAATGGACAAAATGACACCTGCCATGCGCCAGTATTACGAGGCTAAAGAAAAACATAAAGATGCCCTGATATTCTTCAGGATGGGCGATTTTTACGAATCCTTCGGCGAGGATGCAAAGGTAATCGCAAAAGAGCTTGATATCACACTTACCACAAGAGGGAGGGATAAAGAAGGCGAAGATATGCCCCTTGCGGGAATCCCGTATCATGCCGTGGACTCATACCTTCCGCGCCTCATCAAAAAAGGATACAAAGTCGCAATATGTGAGCAGCTGGAAGACCCGAAGCAGGCAAAAGGAGTTGTGAAAAGAGGGGTTATAAGGGTTATCACACCGGGTACTGCTATTGATTCATCTCTGGTCACAGACCAGTCAAATAATTATCTGATGTCGGTTTCGGGAGAAGGACTCGTGTTCGGGGTATCGTTCCTGGATGTTAGCACCGGGGAACTCATAACCACGCAGTTCACAGATAATGAGAATTATGACAGGGTGATGAGCGAGGCTGCTCGGATGCGCCCGGCTGAATGCATTCTCCCGCCTGCGCTTTATGAGAATCAAAAGCTCACCGAACGCCTGAGAAGCCCGTGTATAACTCTTAACAAATACGAGGCTGAAGCGTTCGAAAATAAAAATTCATATGAGAACCTTAAAAAACATTTCGGCGTCATGACGCTTGAGGGAATGGGATGCGAGCAGCTCCCTTGCGCAATATCTTCTGCCGGCGCTGCCCTCATGTACGCAAAAACCACACAGATGAGAGACCTGGCTCACATACAGTCAATACGAACTTATTTTGAGAGCGAGTTCATGGTACTGGATTCGATAACGCTGCGGAACCTTGAGATCGTCCAGAGCGTACGCGGCGAATCACAGGGCTCATCCCTGCTCGGTGTGCTTGACCGCACAAAAACGCCAATGGGAGGGCGGATGCTTCGGAAAATGGTACTTGCGCCGCTTATCTCTGTCGATATAATAACCGAAAGGCTTGATGCAGTGGACGATATCGTGAAAAAGACGCTGCTCCGGTATGACCTGCGCTCCTGGCTTTCCGGGATCCGCGATATAGAGCGCCTCATAGGGCGCATCGTTTACGGGAATTCAAACGCCCGTGACCTGTTAGCGCTGAAGTTATCCCTCGTTCCCATCCCGGAGATCACAAAATCGCTTAAAGAGAATATTATAAAACCCGGGCTCTTATCTGACATTATCCGTAGATTCGGGGATTTCAGTGATATTGTCGCCCTGCTTGAGCGCGCGCTCATGGACGACCCGCCTGTGAGCGTTCGCGAAGGAGGGATGATAAAAGACGGATATAACGAAAAACTGGATGAGCTTAAAAAATTATCTCTCCACGGCAAGGACTGGATCGCAGAACTGCAGCAGCAGGAGCGCAATAGAACAGGCATAAAATCCCTTAAGGTCGGCTATAACTCCGTGTTCGGGTATTACATCGAGGTTACAAAAGCCAATCTCCCGCAGGTTCCTTCCGATTATATCCGGAAGCAGACAACCGCTAACGGGGAACGCTTCTATACACCGGCGCTCAAGGAAAAGGAAATGATGATCCTTTCCGCGGATGAAAAAAAGATGGCGCTTGAATTTGAACTATTTACTGAGATCAATTCCCTCATCGCGGCGCGGTCAAAGGAACTGCAGGCTACGGCTGCGGCGCTGGGAGAACTGGATGTCGTTGCAACCCTTGCGGAAGTTGCGGTGAATAACAGGTACGTAAGACCCGAAGTGAACGGGAGCTGCAGCATACTTATCCGCGACGGAAGGCATCCTGTTGTGGAAAGGTCGCTTACAGGCTTTGTACCTAACGATACACACATGGACTGCGAGGAGAACCAGTTCCTGCTCATAACAGGTCCCAACATGGCAGGAAAATCGACCTATATGAGGCAGACCGCGTTGATAGTAATCATGGCGCAGATCGGCAGTTTCGTGCCTGCGTCATATGCATCCGTGGGGCTCGTGGACAGGATATTCACGCGTGTTGGGGCTTTTGACGACCTTGCAAGCGGGCAAAGCACGTTCATGATAGAGATGGTGGAACTTGCTAATATCCTGAACAACGCAACTCCTAAGAGCCTTGTACTGCTTGATGAGATAGGCAGGGGCACAAGTACATACGACGGGTACAGCATAGCCAAAGCCGTTGTCGAGTTCATCCACAGTAAAGACCGCGTCGGCGTGCGCTCGCTTTTCGCCACGCATTACCACCAGCTTACCGCGCTTGAAGGTGCCCTGCGGCGTATGAAGAATTACCATATCGCGGTAAAAGAAGAGGGGAACGATCTTGTGTTCCTCCGGAAAATAGTTCCGGGCGCGACAGACAGGAGCTACGGAATCCATGTGGCAAGATTAGCAGGCGTGCCTCTGAAAGTGACGCAAAGAGCCAGGGAAATCTTAAAAGAGGTAGAGGACGGAAGCGCTATCCGCAGGGGTAAGGACAGTTCAAGATATACCCAGTTGATGCTTTTTGGCTCTGAGGAAGCAAAAGAATCGCCAGTGGTCGAGGAGTTAAAAAACCTTAACGTGGACGCTATGACGCCGCTTGAGGCGCTCAATGCACTGGCTGCACTTAAAAAGAAAGCGAACGGAGGATGAACTGAGAATTTGTCCGTTAACCGCGCTCCTTATTTTACGCTTATAGCCTCGTGTATGGTTTTTAGCAAGCTCTCGGCGGTATAGGGCTTCTGCAAAAAGGCGTGTATATGAGTATCACCGGTTCTTGCAAACTCATCTTTCTCTATTAATCCGCTGACAGCAATAATTTTGATATCGGGGTTAATTCTGTGAATCGCCTGGATGCTGCTGTGACCATCCATAACCGGCATCATCATGTCCATCAGAACAGCTTTGATACTGTCTTTATTTTGGGCATATAATGCTACTGCCTCTGCGCCGTCATCTGCCATATGCACTTTATACCCGTACTTTTTCAGCGTCGCAATAGTGACCTCGCGAATCGAGGCTTCATCTTCAGCAACAAGTATTGATTCCCCGTGCCCCATGAGTAAATCAGGCTGCTGAACCTCTCCTGCTTTTTGTAATTCGGTTTTAACAGCAGGTAAATAGACTTTGAATGTCGTCCCCTCCCCAACTGCGCTATGCACATCTATAAACCCGCCGTGACTTCTCACGATAGCAAGAGCGGTCGAAAGACCAAGACCTGTGCCTTTGCCATGCTCTTTTGTCGTGAAAAACGGGTCAAATATCCTGTCAACTGTTTTAGGAGGTATACCAGTCCCGGTATCAGAGACGGAAATGATAATGTATGGACCGGCTTTTGCCTCAGAGTTCATATGTACGTAGCTTTCATCCACCAGAAAATTCTCAATACAGATGCTCAGGATACCACCATCAGGCATGGCATCGCGGGCATTCACGCACAGGTTCATCACAACCTGGTGCAGCTGCGTGGCATCTCCGGAAATCATCCAGAGAGCCGCAGGGATATCCTTTCGGATTTCGATATTCCTTGGAAATACCTCTTTGATGGTTCTCTCGGTTTCGGATACAAGGTTTGTTACCTCAAGAGGATTGCGTTCACCTTCAACGCCCCGTGCAAAGGACAGGACTTGCTTTATTAAATCAGCTCCGCGCTGGGAGTTCCTTTCCAGGATAGTAAGCAACCTCTGGCTCTGTTCATCTTTGAATTTTTGTTTTAATATTTGCAGCAATAGCATAATCGGCGTCAGGATATTGTTGAGGTCGTGTGCAATGCCTCCGGCAAGCGTGCCTATGCTCTCCATCCGCTGCGCGCGTAGCAATTGTGATTCAAGCTTTTTCTTCTCAGTAACATCCGTGTTAATGATAAGTATCGATTTTGGTTTTCCTTCATTATCACGAACCAGGGTCCAGCGGCCCTCTACAGTGATCTCCCTGCCGTTCTTTGTTATCTGGCGTAATTCACCTTCCCACTCACCTTTCTCGACAATGCTCTTTTTGGCTTCGATAAGCGTGGGTAGTTCCTCTTTGTAGACAAGGCTGTCAGCATTTTTGCCTGTGGCTTCATCTGC
Source organism: Candidatus Methanoperedens nitratireducens (assembly GCF_900196725.1). Lineage (GTDB taxonomy): Archaea > Halobacteriota > Methanosarcinia > Methanosarcinales > Methanoperedenaceae > Methanoperedens > Methanoperedens nitroreducens_A. Next base: position 13,188 of record NZ_FZMP01000124.1, read on the forward strand.
GGTCCAGCCATACATGCGCTCTGCGCCTTTATTCCATGTGATTTTTCTATTTAGAGCCTCGCATGAAAAATGTCAGCTGCTGAAATCACTTACGCCTCAGATCAAGCCCCACAAGGACCTTTTCTTCATTAGACATATCGCCTATGATCCTGCGCAACGGAAGAGGAAGTTTCTTGATCAGCGTAGGTGCGGCGATTATCTGCTCCATTTTGGCAAACTCGGGCTGCTGGTATACATCGATTACTTCAAGCTCATATCTGCCTTTAAGATTCTCTTCGCATATTTTCTTGATATTCTGGATAGCCATCGTTGACTTCGGCGTTAAGCCGGTAACGTATAAACGCAACACATATATCTCTGTCCCGGATTTCTGGATCGCCTGTTCAAATTTCTTTTCAGTATCTTCTATTCCTTCTTCCCTCATGGCTATACCACCCTCTCATATTAACTTTATGAAGTTTTCCCATATTTATTCCTTTGCAGGGCGCAAATCAAGCCCTACAAGAACGCGCTCGGTATTGGAGAGATCCCCGATGATTTTCCTCAATGGCTGAGGAAGTTTTCGTACTAATGTCGGGATGGCAAATATCTGGTCTCCCTTGGCAAGCTGCGGATTTTTAAGGAGGTCGATAACCTCAATCCTGTATTTGCCAGCCAGGTGCTCTTCGCAGATCTTCTTAAGATTGTTAAATGCTGCTATTGATTTCGGTGTCTGTCCTGCAACATATAGCCGCAGTTCATACTTATCTGACCCTGTCTTTGAGCTTTCTAATTCTTCTATAGTTTCTGCATCATCATTCATTTAAGATTCCCCCTAACTTTTTTCCCGGATTGGTGTTTTGCCTCCGGAACTTCCGCTTTGCGCAGATGTCTCATCTCAGCGCGAGCCTCTTTCTGAGCTTCTCCACGGCGTTCTTCTTGCTGGATAAGCTTCTTCAATTCTTCTTCCCTGGCTTCAAAATCAGCGCGTATGGCAGCGATCTGAGCCTCTATCGCTTTGCGCTGGCGCTCAACATCATGCCTTCGCCGCTCTACCTCCTCTTTGCGCTCTGCTTCCTGCTCCCTTTCTTTCGCCTCCTGCGCAGTACGGGCAGTGCCAGTTAGCACGCCTTCAGGGCCAAGGTAAGCGTCGATTATATCTATGCCCTTTCCAGTCAGCCGGAACTCGCGTATCTGGTTGGAGTGTGCCATGCCGCGCGATTTCAGTATGTATATGCCGCGATTGCGCTCGCCGCCTATCTCGATATCGCGAAGCAATATCCACGTATCTATCAGGGATGATATGCCCATTTCTGTTGCCTCAAGAGATTCTCCCCCGCCTGATAAATATGTAAGCATAGCTGTGATTTGTTCTGTTTTTAACATATCAATAAGCCTTGTTAGCATTGATTTGACTTCTTCTTCGCTGCCAACAGTGACCAGGTTTGAGACCGGGTCAACGATAACTACGGACGGATTGAATTCGTTTATCAGTTTATGCATAGTTACAAGATGCATCTCAAGACCTGAGACCGTGGAGCGCGAAGCATGGATCTTCAAAAGACCTTTTTCCACCCACGGTTCAAGGTCAATACCTATTGAGTGCATATTGCGGATTATCTGCTTCGGTGAATCCTCAAATGCAAAATAGAGGCATCTCTCGCCGCGCTCACAGTTGACATTGGCAAAGCTGGATGAAAGACTGGTTTTGCCCGTCCCTGCCGTGCCCGATATAAGGATGCTGCTTCCCCGGTAGAATCCACCTTCCAGCATGGTATCGAGGCGGGGAACGCCGCTTGATATCCTCTCGGCAGATACGTCATGCTCAAGCCGGAGCGAAGTTATGGGCAGCACCGAGATGCCGTGCTCGTCCATAAGGAACGGATACTCGTTCGTGCCGTGTGTAGAGCCGCGGTATTTGACGACGCGCAAACGCCGTGTCAAGACCTGCCCCTCCACCCTGTGATCAAGAGTGATAACGCAGTCTGAGACGTATTCCTCAAGCCCGCGTCGCGTCAGTGTGCCTTCGCCCCGCTCTCCTGTGATGACGGCTGTAACTCCTTTTTCTTTCAGCCAGCTAAACAGCCTTCGGAGTTCTGCGCGCAGAATGCCTTCATTTGACAATCCTCCAAAGAGCGATTCTATGGTATCCAGTACAACCCTCTTTGCACCTATAGAATCGATAGCGTAGTTGAGGCGGATAAATAACCCCTCAAGGTCGTATTCTCCCGTCTCTTCAATTTCGCTCCGCTCGATGTAAACGTGATCGAGAGCCAATTTTTTGCTGTCTTCCGGGTTCTTTAAATTCCAGCCCAGGGATGCAAAATTCTTGACCAGGTCTCCGGTACTCTCTTCAAACGACATAAAGATGCCTGGCTCGTTATATTGTGTTGCCCCTCTTACGAGAAACTCCATGGCAATCATGGTTTTGCCGCTTCCGGCTCCTCCTGCCACCAGCGTCGGGCGTCCTCTCGGCAATCCTCCATCCAGTATATCGTCCAGTCCCCGGATGCCTGCCGGGCACTTCTCGAGAGCGGGCGGGGACTCGTTAGTATTCTCTTCTCTTGTCATTGCTTACGCCTATCTTGTTTCTTCTATATATTATATTATTTACCCTTTGAGCCCCTCTAAAGCATTGCAGCCCTATTACCCACCTCTATTTTCCGAACAGGTTCTTATATGCAAATCTATAACGGTAAGTTAATATATAACCATGTCATTATGATGATATAGATGAGGAGGAAGAGAGACTTAAAGAACGGGCATACTTCTGAAAACGCAGCCGTGAACAGATGTATAGAAAAAAATGCTTGTGTCATTCTTTTTTTAATTATTCTGCTTGCTCTTGTTTTCAGGTCTTTTGCATTTGATAAGATATTTGTTGATGGCGACGTCCTTTTCCAGGGTTATGATGAATATTACCACATGCGGCTCATCACATATTCGGTGCATAACTTTCCAGGATATATGTGGTTTGACTCCTACGTGGATTATCCTGACGGTATCAATGTGGGCTGGATGCCCCTTTATGACCTGGCAACAGCTTTTATAATCCTCATGCTCGGCTCCGGCTCACCGTCCGCTCACACAATCGAAACAGTTGCAGCCGTATTCCCGGTTATACTGGGGGCATTAACTGTGATCCCCATCTTTTTAATTGGCAAAGAACTGCTTGATAAAAAGCTCGGTCTCCTTGGTGCTTTCCTGTTCGCCATCATGCCTTCCCATATACTGGTCTCCCGTCTGGGGGCTGTTGATCACCACGTAGCTGAAACCTTATTGTTCGCATTGATACTTCTTTTGATCATCCTGTCCCTTAAAAAGCAAAAAAATGATGAGGCTTCACAAAGTGTAAAACCGAAAAAAAACGGAGGATTATCCGGAAGGATTTTCACGGGAAAGAGCCTTGCTGCGCTGGTCGGCGTTACTACAGGTGCACTGATATTCACCTGGAGCGCGGCTCCTATCTATATCGCCATATTCAGTATGTATTTTATTATCCAGTACGGAGTGAACCTGTACAGGAAACAGGCATCAAATGGTATTATGCTGATAGGAGGGATTGCGGCATTTACTGCGATTGCCATATCCGTATTCCTGTACATTTTCCACTGGATCCCGCTTTACCAGGTAGCAGGTGCAGCAGTGTTTTTCATATCAGTGATTTTTTGTGGGTTTGTTTCAAACACGATGCTTAAGAGAAAAATGCACTGGACATTGTATCCGGCTGCCGTAGTCTCTTTGCTGCTGATAATATATGCGGCAATTATGAGCTTCCCCGCACTTGGACTCTTATTTAACAGCCTGATGCAATTTCTAGGGCGTGAAAATATTACAGGTACTATCGCAGAAGCCCAGCCTTTTGCGTCGGATTTCTTTTCATTTTTCATAGGTCTTTACTTCTCAAACCCCTACGGTTCAACCCTTGTTTTTGCATTCTTTGGGGTCATAATGTTCCTGTTATACGAACTTCGCTCCGGGTTCGTTCCTGAAAAACTGCTGTTCGTGGTCTGCGGGTTCGCAGTAACCATCCTGGCATTCCAGCAGGTGCGTTTTGCCTACCTTATGGCAATATTTGTGGCGGTTTTCTGTGCATATTTTATTTACAGGGGTTTTTTCTACAGGAAAATTGTCAATTACAACACTGTTGTAGGGATAATCCTCCTGGTAATAATTATAACCCTGACGGCATACCAGGGATACTCCACGGCAAACGAGGAACCGGCGATAACAGGGGACTGGCAGGAATCACTTCTCTGGATGCAGAATAACACGCCAGCTACGAGTTTTTACGATAACCCGAAAGAACAGCCTGAGTATAGCGTGATGTCCATGTGGGATTACGGTAACTGGATCGAATATGAAGCCCGCCGTCCCGTGGTTGCCAATAATTTCCAGGCAGGCGCCGAGGCAGCAGACCGGTTTTTAACGGCAGATACCGAAGAGGCAGCGAACGCGATACTTGATCAGAGGAAAACGAGATACATCGTTCTTGATAATGCCACGGGATTCGGATATAAAGATAATGTTCGAGGGAAATACGGAAGTGTCCTTAAAGTTGCAGGTAAAAACGAATCGGATTATTACTATTCTTTTGAAGTCCCGGTTACCGACTATACTGCTACTGTTTACCTGTTGAACGATAACTACTATAATACCGTCTTTGCAAGGTTGTACCTGATGGACGGTTCAGCCGTTGAGAATCCCTTAAAAACCGATGCTAAGGCGCTGTCCCGTTACCGCCTCATCTATGAATCGGACAGTACCTGGCTGAATAAGACCGGAGTAAAGACTATAAAGCTCTTCGAATATGTTCCCGGCGCAAGGATAAAGGGTAGGACGCTGCCGAATGCGAGTATCAGCTTATCGATCCCGGTAACCACCAACAGGAACAGGACTTTTAATTATACGAATAAAGTAACGGCGGATGCCAGAGGCAATTTTACTCTCGTAGTTCCTTACGCTTCCGAAGGTACACCCTATGGAACGCGCCCGACCGGGGGTTATACGCTCTCGGTAAACGGGTTTGCTATTAAAAACATCAGCGTCGGTAATCAACAGGTCGTTGCCGGTTCATCTATAGATTCAGGATACCTGGAGAGCATGGGAAAACAATCCGATACATCCGGATTCCCAAATAAACCGCGTCGAATGCCGCAGACGATGAACATAACATGGAAGTACGAGCTTGGGGAACAGATATCCGATATGGCAATCAAAGATAAATTCATCTATGCTGTTTCCGGTAAAAAGGTCTATGCAGTAGATACCAATGAACAGTCACTTGCCTGGAAGCAGGAATTCCCGGGAAAGCTTATGTCGCTTGAGATCTCAGGTGACAAACTGTATACAACAACCCGCCAGGGCTTATCTGCCGGAATATATTCCCTCGATACAAAAGACGGCAGCATCTCCGGGATGTCGGTTCCGGGTGAGCTTTCAGAAACTGCGCCTCATCTGCCTGTCCTTGTGGATGGCAGTACTCTCTATATCGGAATACACAAAGTAGTGAACGCTGTTGATATCTCAGGCAAAGCCTTGAAATGGAAATTCACTGCTGATGACCCGATACTGACCAGGCCCACCAGCACGGATAACAGGCTAATTGTCATCTCTTATAATTCCTCTTACAACAGCACAATATATTCGCTGGATAAAAATGACGGCACCCTGAGATGGAAGAAGGTATGGAACGACATAATCTGGTCTTCACCTATGGTAGCAGGTGACGCTATCTATTTCGGGGACAGGAACGGCGCTATCAGCGCCTTTGATATCTCAACCGGGGAAGAAAAGTGGAAATACATGACCGGTTATTCCGTTGATGCCGTGCCGGTATTCGCGGATGATACAGTTTATACGGCTTCCTACGATGGCAAGGTTTATGCCCTGAATGCCAGCACGGGTGAAACTGTATGGAAATCAGAAGAGCTTTTCCCCATGTCTGTCTCGCCGTTCATCGAAGGGAGATCGATCTTTGCAGGAGCCCTGGACGGCAGTATCTACAGGCTGAACAAGACCGATGGCAGGGTGGATGGCATATGTGCCGCTAACGGTACCATCAGGGCTTCTCCCGCAGTGCTGGACGGGGTAGTTTATGTGGGGACCCAGGAAGGAATCTTATATGCATGCAGCTTTAATAATGCTGCCGGTTTGCCAGTATTCACCAGTTCTTAAGGCTGATTCTCACGACCTGTTTTTAGGTGTGTTTTTGCAAAAAATATACATGTAAGTTAGTTGTATTAGCCAAAAATAATTGAATAAATACAGGAGAAACACAATCATGAATCTTGAAAATACCCTAATTATGATACCCGGACCCGTTCCCGTCGCCCCACGGATACTGCGTGCCATGGCAAAACCCATAATCGGGCACCGTGGCAAGGAATTCGGGGATATGTACAACGATTGCAGGACTACCCTGCAGGAGCTTTTCGGGACAAAAAACGACATGTACATCATCAGCGGCTCAGGCAGTTGCGCAATGGAAGCTGCTGTTGGGAACGTCATCGGGGAGAACGATACCCTCGTTACGATAGAGAACGGGAAGTTCGGGGAGCGCTTCAGGGAAATAGGGGAGCGCTATGGGAAAGTCAGGGCAGTTAAATTTGACTGGACAAAAGGCGAGTCCATAGAGCTTGATAAGGTCGAAAGCGCGCTTGCAGAAGGCGCGAAGGCTGTTACACTTGTGCATAACGATACTTCCGTCGGTATCAAGAACCCTGCAAAAGAGGTCGGGGAACTTGCGAAAAAATACGGGGCTCTGTTCATCATGGACGGCGTGACCACCATCGGAGGGGATGAGGTACTCGTGGATAAATGGGGCGTGGATATCGCGGTCGTTGGCAGTCAAAAGTGTATCGGCGCACCTCCCGGATTATCCGCAATCTCCGTGAGCAAGAAAGCATGGGACTCCATGGTCGAGAAGCCGCCTTATTACATGGATCTGAAGGCGTACAAGAAATCAGCCAACAAAGAGACCGCGCAGACACCTTACACGCCAGCCGTGCCGCTGTTCTTCGCGTTGCACGAAGCATTGAAAATAGTAAAGGAAGAAGGGCTTGAGGAGCGCATCAAACGACATGCCAGGTATGCAGAAGCCATACGAGCAGCAGCCGATGCGATGGATGTGGAGATGTTCCCGCAGTTGAACAAGTACAGCAAATACTCAAACACGGTCACTGCCATGAAGATACCCACAGGTATCGATGATAAGAAACTTCGCAACGGGATAAAGGAGTTAGGTGTCCAGGTCTCAGGCGGACAGGGCTCTCTTGAAGGCAAGATATTCAGGATCGGCAGCATGGGCAACATAAGCAAGCTTGATATCCTGAGCACGATCCAGGTTGTGGAGATAGTGCTTCACAGGAACGATGTCGTTAAGAAGATGGGACCCGGCGTTGAGGCTGCAAGTAACGTGTTGAAGTAGATCCAATAATTAACCTGTTATGCTATGATAATAGAATATCCGCAAGCTGTGCAAACTCTTCTGCCGAAAGGGTCTCAGGCCTTCGCTCAAGCATCTCACGCGGAAGTTTTTCCACAGCCTCTTTTGCATCATTAATCCCAAGCAGACCGGCGTTATTGATTATCGCATTCCGCAGCTTCTTGCGCCTCTGGGAAAAAGCAGCGGTGATGAATTTCATGAAAAATTCCTCATCTTTCACTTTATACGGCGGAGGTCGCGGGGTCAGCTTTACTATGGCGGAGCGAACCTGCGGCTGTGTGCTGAAAGCGCTCTTCGGCACGGTCTCCAGCATCTCAACGCCGGCGTAATACCGGACTGTTATCGAAAGCCTGCCGTAATCCTCACTACCCGGTAAAGCCGCCATCCTTTTTGCGAACTCATACTGGTACATCAGTATCCCGAAATCGAATTTGTGCTGCAATAGTTTAAATGTGACAGGAGATGAGATAGAATATGGAAGGTTGGAGATGACTTTATTAAAAGGAGGGAACTCTATCTTGAGAGCATCCCCGGTCAAGACCTCAACATTTTCCCACCTGTTCAGGGATGCTGCAAGTTCGGGGTCAGCTTCTATAGCTATTACCTTTCCGGCTTTCCCTGCAAGCTCGCCGGTGAGGTTACCGTAGCCCGCCCCGATCTCAAGCACAGTATCCGAGCTGTTTAATTTGCCGTATTCAACTATCCTGCCAAGGATACGTTTATCAATCAAAAAATGCTGGTCTCGCTTATACAGTTTCATCTTTTGGGCGGCATAGGGGTTGTGAAAATACGGTATTTTATATTATCGTCCTTTAACTCGTCCATAACCCTGTTCGTGATAAGTTTCTCAGGCGCATGCAGCCCTTTCACCTTGTTAACCAGATCCTTAAAGCTCTCAAATTTTCCCTTTTTCCTCTCGTCGATTATCGCCCACATGAGCTTCTTACCTATGCCGGGCAGCAACTCAAGCATGTGCAGCCTGGTCGTTATGGGATAAGCCTCGTTAAAGAAAGACAGGAAACGTTTCTCATCCGAAAGGATTATTTTCTCGACCACGATAGGAAGCTCCATCTGGGCGCCGTGGGTGAGTTCATTGTACGTGATCCGCCTCTTGACATGGTCTATTACGGGGCGGTCACCTTCGCCGATATATACCATGTCGCCGGGTTTAGGAGAAACGTTCTCTTTCGGTATCATCTCCATAAGGACAAAATGTTTCTCTCCGACCCCCTGAACAAGTGGTTTTTTCTGATACATCGGGCGGGGGTCGTCCGAACGTCCATAGGGTAAATAATCCAGAATGTACGCTACTTCCTCTTTCTCCGCCTTTTTCTCTAAACCTATCATCAGATACCACTCTCTATTAATGTCTCCTTGCTTAAAGTATCATTAATATAATTAGAATATATGCTTATATAGTTTTACAATCGGTGTTCAGGTGAACTTTATTACCAGGTCGAGGATTTGCTTAAGTTCGCTCTCGGTCAGTGTGTAACGTTCTTTTGCATATATCGATCTTATCTCATCATTGGACAGTGGAAGAATATCTGCGATGCGGATAGCTATTTCGGGCTTCATCTTCTCAAGCTTCATCAACTCGTTTGCAAGTTCCCTTGATTTTTCAGGCGAAAGCCTGGAAAACATCTCTGCATGAGCTATTGCTTTGCGCAGTTCGTAGCCAAGTTCCTTCCCCTCGTTTTCTCTCTCCTTCCTTATCCCGGTGAGCTCTTCCTTAACCTCAGGAAGAGTCAGCAGCTCATCGCGGATGACCTGTTTTACAATCATAAAGCGACACCTCGCTTTATCCGGTGTCCACGTATGGCTTCGCCATACGTGTCGTATTTAATAAACTTTCTCATCATTTCACCGACTATTTCTGGGGAGTCAGATGTTCAGGAAGTATGATGACCTCTTTCATGAGCCCGCCATCGCGCACTTCGACAATATAGGCTCTGCCGCGCTGTCCCGTGACTCTTCCTGTCCTTCCATGGAACTTGGGATGCGGCATTCCGTTCTGGATACCGGGATCAAGATCGATGTTCACTAAATCCCCTTGCGCGAACTCCTGTATCGCCCGGCTTATCGGAGATAATCCTTTTTCTCTTACTGTTTTTTTAAGTTTATACCTTGATTTCCTTCTTGTTCCGTGGGTCTTTGCCATGATATTCCTCCGAATTAGTCCCCGTATTTAAATACGGGGTCTTATCCTACTTTTATTACTTCAAGTTCTATAACCTTTGCCTCACTTTCTGTCAGCGACGCAATGCTGGGTACAGTGCGTCCGCCGTCGCCTGAGACCAGTTCCTTGACATATAGCCCTCCTTCGCAGTGTATAATGAGGACGGCTGTGTCTATATCAAACGATTCAAGCTCGATTGAGTGAACCTTTCGTGTCCTTTCCAGGTCGGCGCGCCGGTGAAGCACTCTTGTGGGAGTTTTCTGTCTTATGAAGGCTCCGCTTATTATGTTAATGGATGATTTAAGTTTTTCCTCTGTTGTATTGTGTTCTATCATGGCACGGTATATCTTATCGGCTTTCATTGATTTGAGCTGCTCAACTGCCTCGCTTTCAACGAATTTTAGCTCCTGTACCTCGATTTTCCCATCAGATTTTGTGTTTATTTCCGACTCAAGCGCCCTCAGGTCGACGTGCCTTTTATGGGGCTTCTTTGCCTCAACTATGAAGGGGCGCCCTTCTCCAAGCATCAGGGCATCGATATCCTCGCGCCCTGCACCGTGGAATGCCGTATCTTCGCACTGTGCCGCAGCCAGAACATGGGGCTTGATAAGGTCATCAACAGACTCCTGGTACATCCTCCCCGTGCCGCCGCAGCGCTCGCACCCTTTACCCCCGCATTCCCTGCAGGGCCACCTGGTCTGGGGTATCCCGCGGACAAGCTTCCTGTACCTTCCGTATATGTATAACGAATTTACACCAAGTTCCACAGCATCACTTTCAATATCAAGCAACACCGCTATCTGGGGTTTTTTGAGGTTGGCCCTCTTCCCTGTTAGCTTCTCGATCCTTTTCCCGACCTCGCGGTTGAGTTCTGTTTTAAGGGGCTCGGCAAATGTTGTCCCGCTCTCTGCCCAGGCAAGCTCCTCGTTCTCTGCAAGAAGACCTGTTACCTTCGTCCCGACAAGGAAATTGTCATATTCATAATCCGAGAGCGCAAGAATTGCCTTTTGCGCCCATGAATCAAGATGTGTGAACAGGTTATTGCACACCCAGCATTTACCCTCTTCGCTCTTTTTAAGCTCCTTCGGCAGTTCATTATCCTCATCTGCGCCTGCCTGCATAGCCAGGACGAGTTTTATGGCTTTTCCGCGCTGGTCGTTGGACAACCCTGTTGAGAGCTTTGCGAACTGCCTTCCAAGGCAGTGGTCACAGATAGGGCCTTCATGCAGGAGTTTGCGGGCCGTGTCAAGGATTGTCATCTGGCTCTGGATATACGATATATTCTAAATACGTTTCTATTGCTATTAGCCGAAATTTTTAACACAACAAACAGCATGAAGTAGTTGTATGAAAGTATTAAGTTATAGAATTCTGCTTAGAAAGGAGCCTGAGGGAGGCTATACGGTAATAGTTCCATCCCTTCCCGGCTGCGTTACATACGGAGATACCATAGAGGAAGCAATAGAAATGGCAAAGGAGGCTATTGAGTTATATATCGAGAGCCTGAAAGAGCATGGTGAGGAGATACCAACAGAGGAAGGAACTCTGGAATATTCTATAGCGGTAGAAGCGTATGCCTAAACTTCCCTCTCTTACTCCTCAGAAAATTATTAAAGTGCTTGAAAAGAAAGGTTATAGTTCCTCTTCATAAAAAAGATTTACCAAAGGGAACTTTAATTGAAATTTTAAAACAGGCGGGTATAAGTAGAGAGGAGTTAAGAGACTTACGGTGAGCGAAAAGTTATACTCAAAACATCTATACTTCTGCAATTTTGTTCACATCTGAGATTAATTGAATCGGTTTAAGCATTCTCTTGCCTGTCCATCTCGTTATGCAACAGGACAATACAGTGGTCGGCATGCAGAGAGAGGGGTCCCACGCTCACTACCTCATTCTCATATTTCTCGATTGACTTCTCTTCATCATCTGTTACGCCAAGATGATCTCCAAGAACGAACAGCGGCTCTTCGAAGCTCCTTCCCCGCACATCCCCACCATCTTCCCTCAGATAGGTTATTTTCCTGTTCAATTCGCTCAAAAGGTCGCCAAGCCCCCCTTTCCTGACGCTCACTCCTGGCGTGGATTCAGTCCAGAACCCCTGCGCATTTTTCTCAAGTGCTTTACGTATAAGCGAAGCTGCGCTACGCTCGTCCGGATTTAAGTATCTTACCCCGCTGCCGTCAAAACATATGAGCTTTGGCGGCGCTGGCTCCCCTTTCAGGACAAGGTACACGCGGACATCCCTCCGCAGGTCATGCGAGAGAAAGAGCGCGGCATTGACGCACCTGCAAAGGATATCCATCCTGCCTGCTGCGCCCGGCAGGTCGTTCAGGGAGAAGGGCGCAGTTGCAGCTTTGTGACCGATTATGATGAAGGATTTCATGGTCTAAAAACCAGCAAACCAGGTAATAAGCGTGCTGATTAATAAGAAGGTTTATTCATCTTTATTCAATAGTGCTGATAAAGGGTTTAAATACTGCCGAAGATAAAATGAAGCTAAAAAAGCATTATCTTTGTATTTCAGGAGATTCCATCCTTGAAAATATTACAAACCCCGGTGAGGTTTTATCCTTTTGTTGGCGGAGTGGAGAATTATGTATATCACCTTTCCCGGGAACTTGTTAAAGCAGGGCATGATGTCAGGGTAATATGCGCCAAGGAGCCGGAAACAACCATCGAAGGGATCGACGGGATTAAAATAGAAAGATTGGAATACGCCGGGAAAATTGCTAACACCAACATTACCCCCTCTCTACCTCTTCACATTTTAAAAGACGATTTCGATCTGGTACATACCCACCTGCCCACTCCCTGGAGTTCGGATTGGAGCGCATTTGTTTCCAAAGTAAAGAAAAAGCCCCTGGTCATGACGTACCATAACGACATCGTCGGTTCTGGCGCTGCAGGTCATATTGCAAATGCCTATAACAAAACCGCCCTCCGGCTGCTTTTAAAAAGAGCCGGGAAGATCATTGTGACCCATCCTGACTATCTGGAGTTTTCCCAGCACCTGCAGGGCTACAGGGAGAAGACCGAGGTTGTTCCGGTGGGTGTAGATATCGAGAAATTCCACCCCGAGGACTCCCGGGCAGAAAATACCATTTTTTTCTTAAGCCTGCTGGATGAATTCCACAGGTATAAAGGTCTTGATTATCTGCTGGAAGCCGTGAAGCTTGCAAAAAAAGAGATCCCGCAGATAAAATTAAAAATAGGCGGTAGCGGGAGACTCCTTGAGTATTATCAAATGAAGGCAGCTGCTCTGGGTCTGGGAGAGAATACAGATTTCCTCGGATATGTGCCTGATAAGATGATCCCGTGGCACTACAGAAACTGTTCATTATTTGTACTGCCTTCCATATCTGCGTACCAGGAGGGTTTCGGCATGGTACTGCTTGAGGCACTTTCCTCCGGAAAGCCGGTCATTGGCACTGATATAGTCGGCCTGTCTGGTGATATTGAAAAATATAAAACCGGGATAGTAGTAAAGCCGAAAGATACAGAGGCACTGGCAGGGGCTATAATAAGGGTCCTGCAGGATAAGGAGGGGGCGAAAAGGATGGGAAAGAATGGAAGAGATCTCGTAGAGACAAAATATTCCTGGAAGGAAATCGCAAGGCGCATAGGAAGGATTTACAATTCACTGGAGGTATAGGATATTAAAGACCGGATTCTCATAGTAACCCCCTTATACCCTCCTTATACAGGGGGGGCAGCGATCCATTTTTCCAGTCTTGTACGGTGTCTGAAGGCGAAATTGGATATAATCGTGCTGACAACGTACAACCGTGATCATGTAGAACCGGAATACAATGTTAAGATCCTTCGTACCATCCCGAATCTCTTAGAATCTTACGTCCCGGATAATGCGGCATATAAGGTACTCAGATATCTTATCCTGCCTGCAACGACTTTTATAAGTACCTTTTTTATCTGCCTGCGATACAGACCAAAACTGATGCATGTGCACTCAAGTACAAGTATTACTTCGGGCGCCTGTCTCTTTAGCTTATTGTTTCGCATCCCTGTCTTTGTTGATGTTCAAGACATGTTTCCCGGAGAATTTCCATTAAACCGAATAATAAAAATCGGCTGCATGCCCCGCTACATTGCTCTTGGAAAAAAGGTAGAGAAGATGCTGGTTTCAATTAATATCCCCAACAAGAATATTCTAACACTACCGATTGCACGTCTTCCTATCGAAAGAAAAATTATGGAAACTTCAAAAAGAAAAATGAATGATAGGGAGATAAACATATTATTCGTTGGAGAATTAACCAAAATTAAGGGAATTGATATTCTTTTAGAATCCTTCAAAATCGCTTCAAATCAATCCATAAACCTGTTTCTGAAAATAATTGGCGATGGCCCGCTGCACGCATATTGTAAAGAGTTCATCTGTAATAACAATTTGAATATAAAATTGCTTGGGAGACTAAATCACGATAAAACCATGGAAGAAATATCCATCTCAGATATCATTGTCCTGCCGTCAAGAACGGAAAGTTTTGGTCGAGTGATATTGGAAGCTTTTGAATTTGAAAAGCCTGTAATAGCTACCGATGTGGGAGGAATTCCGGAACTTTTAAAAAACGGAGAAAATGGAGTCCTTGTTAATCCCTGTGATCCCAAAGGACTGGCGGATGCGATGCTAAAACTTGGTAAAGATAACATATTAAGAGAAAAACTTGGTAAGAGCGGAAAGCAATCGCTGGAGGGAATGCTATCTTTTGAGGATTTAGCAAAAAAATTATAGGGTTTTATAGATTGTAAATCAGCTTCAGGTCTTCCTTTGAAAAACCTTTTACCAGATACAGTACTGTCATGTAGAATGATCCTGCAAGGGGGACGAGGACAAAAATGTTAAGGTCATTCATAAAAAATAAAACAACCCCCATTGCCAGACTTGCGATAACAGGTCTGTTTATGGCTCTATAGATGGAGACCCTGCACACGTATTTTGATACAAAATAGAAGTTCAGGAAGAAAAAGACGATATAAGTTATTATCTTCGCAATGCCAGCCCCTATTAGACTGAATGGAGGTATCAGGATAAGGTTCAGAGTAATATTCAGGACGGCACATGTCCCGGTTGTGAGAATGTTCACTCTCTGTTTGTTGATAGATGATAAGGTTATATAAAGAAGATATCCAAGAAATTCAAAGACCGTGAGCCATATTAAAATCTGAAGGATGGTGATGGAATTTTCATATCCCCTGCCATATAAGATAAATATTATTTTGTCTGATAAAAGGGTAATGCCTGCCACCACCGGGATAATTAGCATTGATAAGAACCTGAATGTCTTTTCGTATGCGAGGGTTAGTTCCTCTCTTGAGTTCCCGAGCCTGGAGAACATGGGGAAAATAGACTCCATCATGGCATAGGAAATAAGGGATATTGCCAGAGGTATCTGGTACGCTGCGTTGTACCACCCCACAACAGCATCTCCTTTCAAGGAAGAGAGTATGACCGTATCTACCTTTATGTACACGTTTATGAAAATGAACGCGATGCCGAATGGAAGTCCCTCCCCTATCAGATACTTCCAGAGCTCCCGGTCCGCCTCAAGTTTCGCAACTGCAAACTTTCTTTTTGTCAGGTGAAAACTCAGTAAGACATTGACCGCACCTGCTATCAGGAATACTGAAACAACCTCGATCAATCCGTATCCAAGGACTAAAACCAGTATGCCCAGAGAAACGAATATGAGCCTCTCCATTATATTCAGCAGCGCCTCGTACTCCATTTTTTCAAATGCCCTGAAGACCGATCTTGTGAGCTGTGAAAATGAGGTAATGATCGTGTAAATCCCGACTATGTATACTGCCATCCTTGTTTCAGCCGGGTAGCCCATCAGGTTGATCACGACTGCTATTAAAGAAAATGATATCAGCGATAGAAGACCCCTCAAAACGAGAACGTTGCCGATGTATCTCCCAACCAGTGTTTTCTCTCTCGCTATATCTCTTATAATAACTGTATTCATGCCAAGGTCTGTGACCACTAAGAAAAGACTGGTAAAAGCGAAAGCAAAAGAATACCTGCCGAACCCTGTCTCCCCTAAATACCTTGCCAGGTAGATTACAAGCACCAGACCCAAGGTCCTTGTGACTAACTCCCCCAATGCCAGAGCACTTATGTTTTTTATAATTTTTATGTTCATCGGTCATGACCTTAGTTCTAAACCACTTTGTAAACCTTGAATAGCAATCTCTGATTCTCGCTTTGCCCTGTATGAATTAATTCTGTTCCATCTGGAGTCTGGTTTATATATTTTTGTAAATATGTATACGTTCCCGCATCAGAATTTATGGTAAGGAGCGGATCTGTGAACAGAACTATATAATCTACCTCCTTATTTTTCATCCTTTCCAGAAGAAGTTCTTCATTAGAGGGCGGTGCATAGGTGGTCCTGTTAACATAGTAGCTCAAAAAAGTCGATTCCGGATAGCGCATCCCCGGTTTTGATTTGATATTTATGTCCAGCCAGAGCGGCAATTCCCATGTATTTGACTGGATTCTGGCATCCGGGGGGGTATTTTCAGATAACCATCCTCCGGCTTCTATTATTCCGCTCTTTGAACGATCCGGATACCCCTCCTGCATATTTATGAAAAAGATGGCGTTGAGAAGTGAGGAAACGATGACCAGAGAAATGATCAAATACATTATTTTATGCCATTTCCCTTCACCCCGGTTATAAACTATCAAAAATATGACTATAAAAGCCGCACCAAACGTCAATACCCGGATCCATAGAGGTATATCCGGCATTATAAAATTCAAATGCGGAAACCTTGGGGCATATACGACCATTACAGCCAGGACCGCCAGATAGAGACTTAGTAAAATCCAGAAGACACTTCTGTTTGACCGCTCACGGTGCACGGTTCCATATGCTGCCACTATTGATACTAAAGGTACCACTTCAAAGAAATTCCGGACCCCCATGCCAAAATCTTTATTCGCGAGGGAGATGAGCAAAATATAAATTGCCACCGGCATTAGCAGAAACAATTTTTTATAGAATGGCTCTTTTAAAGTTGCTGCTATACCTAAGAAAAATAGTACGACAAAGGGCATTGAGTATAGATCGGGACTTAAAAATGTTATGTACATTTTATACCCAACCCAGATGATATCGGTTCTTACATCAGTTATTACTATTGAAAAAAGCCATTGCAGCCTGGAGTATAAATTGCCATGTGCATCTTCCCAGACTTTTGAAAATAAAACCAGCGCGCCAATGAGAATAAGCAGGAATATTACATTTTTCTTAAAATTTTTAAAATTTAAGGTTAATAACATATATAAAGCGCCTATCCCAAGGAAAATAAAACCATGCAGCTTAACGAAGGCGGCAATTAAGAGAAACATAAAGCTAATAAAAAAATCTATTTTATTTTTACCTGCATACCACTTATAAAAAAAATATAGGAATGATATTATAAGAAATATCAATGGTATGTCCGACAGTAACCTGATCGAGTAGAAAATGAAAGATGGATTTAACGCTAGAAATAAAGCTGAAACATACCCGATTTCCTTATTGAACAATTCCTTCCCGAGAAGATAAGTGGGAATTAAAGACAATGCCATAAAAAACAATGAAATTATCTCCGCGGATCTGAAAGTGGGTGCTGCGAAACTTATTATTGCAGAGTATGAATAGAAGAAAAAATACCTTTCCTCAGCGTAATAACTGATGTATCCTCCGGAAGAAATACCCCCGATTTTGTTCAGGTACATATATTCGTCAGGAAACCTGAAATCAGCGTGTCTTAATACCACTGAAACAAAAAAGAAAAGGATGACAATGACCCAGGGGATTATATCCTCCCTGTTAAAATTATATCCCTTAAAATCACTTGTTTTCCGCCTGATGAAAGAGATAGCGAGGAACAGTAAAAAAAGTAACAATAAAATCTCTTTGAACAACTGTATTCTATTTGAATAAACTAAAGATGCTATCAGAAGGTTTACAGTTAAAAGCCCGATGCCAATGCTTGCTATGATATGTTCTGTGATTGAATAGTTCTGGGGCTTGATAAAATTCGTATGGACAATAAATCCAAAAGATAACAGGATTATAATCCCAAGAAAAACATTCGGAGAATATAATGTGATGAAAAATGAAAAAAGAAATAATGCGCTGCATATAAGCAGGTCAGGGAATTTCGTGTTTTTTATTGAAAATTGCAGGTTATTCATTGTAGTTAATTCCTGACAGAGTATATTCATTTTAAAACTTCTCACCGATCTCAATCAGGGAGGATGACCTAAGGATGATAAAATGAATATAGCGTATATAGAGCAATAACCGCCTGGAAAAATAGCACTACTGATACAACTTCGTATTCATATGCTTTGCCTTTTATTTTTCTTAATAATAGAATCGTGATGTGTGGGATGCTATATACTTTATCTCTGACCGCAAGCGAACCGTCGTCCAATAATTTAGATGTCCATTTAGGATTGAGTTTTCCTCTTGCTTTTAACAGGAACTCGATATAATACAGGAAAAACAGCATCGCAGCGGATTTTTCCATGTTGCCGATAATCGCAACTATTGCCACAATCGCCCCTATAGGATACGTCAATGTATCGCCCGGAAATACCTTCGCCGGGTATTTATTATAGTAAAGTAAGGCTACCAGAGCAGAGATTGTTGTTACCGCAATCACTGTAGCTACTGTATTTTCAGTGCTGTAAGCTATTAAGCCAAGAGTGGAAAGTGTTATTATCCCCATCCCGGCTTCTAATCCATTATAACCGGCCAGCATGTTGAAAGCATTGGAGGCACCTATCATACCAACTGGCACTATCAGCAGAGGATAGAGCAGTCCTATACTCAGAGTGCCAAGGAAAGGAAAGGTCATTTCGCTCTCTCCTGCATTTATTACAGCCAGGGGCAGGGGTATCAGGAAGGTAAGCAATACTTTTTCTCTCTGCCTGAGCCCGATCCTCCATCCCAGCATGTCATCCGTCATACCAATTATGGTTGCGATCAATATACTTGCTACAACAGCAAGGACTTCTGTTATTGAATTACTGTTGGAGTAATAAAAAGTATCAAAGGCAATATAGACCAGGATTGCTAAAACAGCACTGAAGATTACTACTATCCCACCCATCTCAGCTACTTCTCTCTGGTCTTTCTTATGAAGGTCTCTGCCTACGAAGCGTCTGGTTTCAGCTCTGCGAATCCAGCCTGGAAGGATTAGAAAGCAGGTTGTGAAGCTTATTAAAGATAGAAGGATGAAAAGTTTGAAGGGCATGGTCTTTGGTAAAGCTGTATGAGTATAAAATAATTATGATTTCTTAAAAGTAAATATTGTGTATTTATGTTTCTTGGAATAACCGTATTATACATGTTAGCTTTCACTTCCTAAAATATCTGTAAAATAGTTTAGATAAAGGTTCGGGTGCGGTCTTTACGATAAAGGGGATGATCAAATATAAAAAAGCATGAGGAGGTAGATGCATATTTTTAATAAAAGAATATTTAATTTTTGCATTTAAGATAGCTTTTTTGAATCCACTTCTCCTTTTATAGAAATTCTTGTCTACCCTGAACATATATAAAAATTCAGGTAAATTTTCCGCGTAAACTCCTTTGTAGAGCATCCTGCACCACAATTCATAGTCTTCCATGTATCGATAAACAGGATTGTAAGGACCAACCTTTTCAAAGAAAGCCCGCCTGAACATTAAAGTGGGATGAATAAATGGATTCCGTATAAGAAAATTTCTTTTTATTTCCTCGTAAGAAATTGGCATGCTATTTTCAAATATTATTTGATCAGCTTCATCTATTTCATATGCAAATGTTCCCAATGTATCTATTTCTTTATTTTCCTCTAAGAATTTTACTTGTTTTTCTATTCGATTTGGCAGAGAAATATCATCCGAGTCCATTCTTGCAATATAGTCACCTGTACTTTTTTCGATCGCTTTGTTCAAACAGGCTACGAACCCTTCTTCTTTACTGTTCTCCAGCAATATCAGTTTTTTTTCGAAACCTTTATCAGAAAAATAAACACATTCTTTGATGTCCTCCCTTTTCACATCATCCAGAACTATAATAACCTCAATATTTTTAAAAGTTTGATTAAAAATAGAATCCATCGCCTTGTATAAAAATCTAATATCAATTCCATCGTACACACTCATTATGATTGAAACTTTAGGTATTCGGTATTCGGTCATATTCACTATATCCCATATTCCGCACATAAATTTGCATAACTTTTAATTTTCAATATAAACTACCGATGCATAATTTTATTTAATGAAATTAATTATAGTGTAACTGTTACACTGTGAAATGAAAGAAAATAGGTTTCCAAATACTTAAGCTGTTGTAATAAATTACAACTGGATTATGGCAAAGGAATTCATACGGGAAATCAAGGGTCATAAGTACAAATATCTCACATATTGGGACAAAGCAGAAAAGATATCAAAACAAAAGTATTTAGGAATAGTTAATGTTGAAAAAACAAAAAATGTGAAGACGCCTACTGAAAAGGAAATTGCAGAGGTCCTAATGAAGATCGAAGGAGGTCTAATAGAACGGAAACATCTTGAAAAATGGGTCAAACGATTGAAAAATCAAGAGAACATGAATATGCTAAAGAATCTGTTTGTTGAATAACGAAATTAGCAGTGTAACAGTTACAATGTGTGGAAAGTAGGCTATATACATATAATTAAAACTTACAGATGGAAGATTTAGGGTAGAAGTTTTCTATATAACCCTTTTAAGCTGGTATAAAAATCCCCATAGGTCTGAAATTTAGTTATATTACGAATAATGAACTTTGGACTTAGATAAAATTTAAGATTTCCTATAAAAACTGCTTTTTCCATTTCCTCCTTACTAAGGTTCGGAAAACTGGTAATTGCTCTCTTTTGCACATCAACTGACTTATAATCCCCATCTATAAACCAATCATTATCTCTAACTATATTATAAAATTCTGTTCCAGGGAACGGGCTGACAATATTGAACATAACCTGGTCCGCATCGAGTTCTCGAATCATTTTATAAGTGTTATCAATAGTTTCTTTAGTTTCAAGCGGGCTTGTTCCGAAAAGCACATTAATTTTAGCCGCTATTCCATACTTTTTCAATAATTTTATCGCTTTAACATTGGTTTCAACCGTAGTTCCTTTTTTAACATAATCTAGAATTTTTTGATCAAAAGATTCAACACCAATATCAACATACTTACAACCTGAATCAGCCATTGTTTTTACAATCTCTTCATCTAGTTTATCTGCTCTTGATTGACAGCCCCATACGAAATCAAGCTCTTTTAAAGCTGAACAAATTTTTTTAGTCCGTTCTTTCGATTGGATAAATAAATCATCCTGAAAACTTATTGATTTATATCCCTGTTCTTTCAATATTTTGAGTTCTTCGATTACATTTTCCGCTGACCTCAAACGAACTGGCGGTTTTCTGCCATGATCTCTCTTAAATTCAATTTCTCTAGCAAACGTAAGAGAAGATGGAACACAATAAATGCACTGATGCGGGCAATTTCTGGATGTTACAACTGGGGTATAAGGAGAATTTTTAAGCTTGGGATTGTGATATTTATTTTTGTTTATTAAATGCCTTGCAGGAAAGGGCAACGAATCTAAATTAGATATTGGTTCTCTTGAAGGGCTATTTATCACCTTTCCATCCTTTTTAAAAGAAATACCTTTAATGTTAGATACGTCTAAGTTTCGAGAGAATCCCTGGATTAACTCCAATGTAGTATATTCAGGCTCCCCACGAACAATATAAGTACTCTCATCTGGCAAAAACTCGTCTATGAAAAATGTCGGCGCAGGTCCCATAAAAATGATGGGTATCGTTGGCTTCAGTTTTCTTATAATAGAGTGGGCTACAAGATCATTTTCTTTGCTTAAATTTACTGCCCAAATAGAATAAATGTTACTTTGATCTTTTTTGATAAAATCAACAAAATCTTTTTCTTTCCAATTGTTTAATACCGAATCTACATAATCTACTTCAAAACCATTTTTTTCGATTACCGTAACAACTGTCAATTCATAAATATTTGGAACTGGATAAATAGTATAAGTACAGCCAGAAACTCTTTCGGCAGCTCTCTTTCCGATCAACACGGATGGTATGATAAATGTAATTTTGAAACTTTTTTTGAGTTGATTCTCTTGGATATCCATGTTATACAGTAACTCCTAAGTAACTATTTAGAAATGATTAGTATTCAACACTTTCAAAAATTCATTTTTAGATTTAGCCCAAGAAAAAGATTTAGCTGTTTCTAAGGCATTTAAAAATAAATGGGTTCTTAATTCCTTATTATGTATAAGTAACATTAATTTTTCTTTTAATTCACTAGTTTTTCGGGGTTCGTACATTAAACAATTTATATTTGGAGCCGCATATTCATTTACTCCTCCAGCATTTGTCAATATTACTGCACAACCGCATGCCATAGCTTCTAGTGGCGGTAAACCAAACCCTTCCCACCAAGACGTTGAAATAAAGATATGAGATTTATTATAAATCTCAGCGATTTCATTATCGTTACTTGATTTTATAAGTGTATAGTCGGATATATCAAATCCTGATAAATCATCATTTGATATAATATATATATTATTTATTTTGTTAGATTTATCTTTTTTAAGCTCGGCCCATACTTTAATAAAATCAGCAAAACCTTTCCAAGGGTGTTTTCTTGCTACAAGACAAATATTAAGTTCATCATCTTTTCTTATATTTTTATTGAAAAAAATGCTAAGATTAATACCTGGATGAACTAAATTAAAATTAACATCTTTTCTTTTTGAAATTTTAATAAAGGAATCGCAAACAAATTTTGAATTGAAAACATAATTAACAAATCTATAACCATACGAAATCTTTGTGAATTTTTTATATATATGCAAAACAAACTTATTTTTTAATAGAAAGAGGTCATCAAAAATTATGTAATCATCAGCTTGCATAAACCTATGGACATCTAAGCCTTTCAATAAAAAGCTGAAAATTGCCATTATAGGATCAGAAACGATAACTATTTTATCTTTTCTGTTATTTTTTACAAACCATAGTGTTTGCAATAAGTTGAAAAGTTTTTTCAACTTATTATCTTTAAAGTTACTAATTTTTAATGTTTTGACGTCCTTATTTAAGTTAAAAGTAGAAGCCTCTTTTGAGTTGTTTGGATAAATAATCTCAGCATCATATCCATCTCTTACTAACTCGTTAGCCAACTCTACAAAAACTCTGTTACCACCACCTATCTTAAGGCTAGGAGTCAAAAATACTATACCCTTCTCCATACGTCAACCAATCTATATAAGTATAATGATAAAGCAATAATATACATTCCAAACGGATATTGATGTAATGGAGCAAACATTGACATAGTTAAGAAGATTGTAAATATTATGATAGAATACTTAATAAAAACAGATCTTGTCTTTATATACCTAGCAATTGAGTTTAAATAATAATATAATATCAAAAGCAGAAAAGCTAAAAATCCGAAGAATCCAAATATATGTAGAATCATGAAAAACAGATTAAACGATTTTGCACCGACTGCAGTTCCTGTATCTGTACTCATGCTCGTATCCCAATAAAAACCTTGACCAAAAATAGGATTTACCATTACATCTTCTATTGACATATAAAAAGCATCTATTCTTCCAAGTCCCGAGGCATCTTTTAAATAGAATTTGTCAATTGTAAGTTCAATATAAGGCATAACATACTCTTTTAAACTGATAAAACTTAAAACGATGAAAACTACTATTAAAACAGTATATTTATTTATATACATCTTTATATTTATTTTTTGATTTGCGAATATGAACAGCAGACTGAGTACTAAATAAACAAGCAATCCAAGATATGAATTTCTCGTTGCAGATAGTATAATACCTAGGATAAATAGAGGTAATACCAGAAAAAGTTTATAATTCTTTGATATTATAACTCTTAGCATGATTAGAATTAAACCAAACACCAAATACTCCGAATACCATGTAGTTTCAGAAAAAAAGGCAGATGGTCTTGTATTATAATCATCGTACATGTAATTAGGTATGCCGTTAATATTAAAAAAAAAACTGTATCAGCCCCCATATACACACAAATACAAAAATTGAAATTAAATAATCTAATAGTCTAACATAATTACGCTCAAAGGTTTTAAAAGAATTAAACAAAACTATTATAAGACCAACACTAAACAGCCAGTACTTAATAATATGCAATTTAAATTCCGTTGTTTCAAAGATAAAATAAATAAAAGAATATGCCAGTAATAGCAATACTACGCTATAAATAAAAACAGAATTTTTTTTTAACTTTATTTTTGAATCATTCCTCATTAGATATTCAGCTATTTGTAAAAACATTACAATTAGTAGAAGAGGATACCAGATCCTAAACTTAAAGGAAGTGAACGAGAAAAAAGCTGAATCAAAAACTAAAAGATACACTATGGATAAAGACAAAGAATTTTTTAATCCTACATATTTGAAATTATAGGCTATTATGAATATAGTGATGGCAATCAAGACATAGAGTGAAGCCTCAAAGCCCCAAAGAGAGAGCGCTATAAAGTATAGGATAATATTTAATGCTATAAAAAGCGCTGGTCTATTTATCACTGTATTTCCTCGAGTGGTAAAAGTATATTTTAAGTAACCTCAGCGTATATATAATATAATCAAAGGGTATCTTGTAAAACTCCCCATTTATCAGCCTAAAATCTATTCTAGCTCTCATCTCATCACTGATAGAAGCATAGAAGTTGGATGATAAATTGTTACCATCTAATCTGAAACACGTTATATGCTCGTTTACAAAATGCGGGTCTCCCAGGATACGCCAAGCATTCAGAAAGAACATATAGTCCATTGCATATTTGTATTTTTCATCAAATTGAACTTCTTCAAAAATATTTCTTGGAAGCAGAGTAGTTTGATGCCTTATTATATTTCTTAGTACCATATCAAAATAAGTGTATTTTCTGAATTTATCTATTTTTATTTCTACGGTTCTTGAGTTAATATACTTGTAAAAACCTGTAACCCATTTTTTATCAGATGATTTTAATTCATTATATAGTAAACATAAAGATTCATTTTTGCAAAAAATATCATCCGAATGTAAATGTAAAATAAGTTTACCTGTGCTATGGCGGACACCTTTATTCATCGCATCCGAGATGCCTCTATCTTGCTCACTTACCCAATAATCAATATACTCCTCGTATTTTTTAATAATATCTAAAGTTCCATCGGTTGATCCACCATCTATGATAATATATTCTACATTGTCATAAGTTTGATTTATTACACTTTTTATAGTCTCTTCTAAATATTTTTGACCATTTCTAACAACTGTGATGATACTGATTAGTGGACGGTCAGGCCAGCTCTTTTTATGGGAGAGCCCTTTGGTACGCAATCCACCTTCTAGCTTAGTTTTTGTTTCCTTCAAGTCCATTCATCCCTAATATTCAATTACAATCCTTCTTGCTGCTTCTTAAACAATTCAAAAGTAACCCATCCTATCAACCTTTTTCGCATTGGATGTAGCCAAATGGGAATGACTAGAATTAATAGAAATATTATAAAAAGAGTTATAGCCCCTATCAAAGGAGTTAATTTATCAAATAATTGATAATACAACAATAAAGAAGTAGATATTCCAATTATGCTCGCAAACGCAACGAATGCACTTTCTTTTGGTAATAACTCGGCTCTGGAAATATTGTGCCTATGATGATACGATATAGGAATAATAGAGCTACCTATAATCAAAGAAAATACCCAAGCTGCTACTACTGCTTTGCCCCCATAGATACTGCCAAGTAGTAACCCTAACCCTAAATTTAATGCAGCTATTACTATGTGTGCTACTGTATTCCAACGAAGTTCGCCAATGCCCAGATTTGCAAAGTAGGCTGGTGCCGATAATGTGTTTAAAAACCAACCAACACTGAGCAGGATGGAAAAAAGAACAAAAGTTGCCTCATAATATCCAATCCACACTTGAGAAATAATTGGTGTAAATGTAATAGTTAAAGAAAAAAGTGGTAATGCAATATATAAAAGTAAACGATAAGAGTCGCTGTAGACTTTCTGGATGATTTCGGGGTTTTTTCCTTTAAATCCGCTATAGTGGGAACGAGTACCTGATTGGTAGTGACAAGTAATGCTCTAAACTGCAAAATCATTCGATTTGCCATTTCATAAAAACCTGTCATAGCAAGGCCACCAAATTTAGTCAGCAGTGCTTTTGTAATAGGGTCGTATAGCATTTGACTGATGGAAATTACTTGAAAACTAAGCCCATAACCAATCATTTCATCAAACAATTTTCTGTTCCACTTATATGGAAATATTGGTAATGTTCGCACATACCACTTAAGTAAAAGCCAACTTCCAATAAGAATAATAAAGGCTTGAATTACCTGCGCATAAGCTAATCCTATTAATCCATAAAGTGGAACCATCAAAAAACATAACATGAGGTAAAATAACCAACTTGCTATAAGAATACTGCTTTTCAGGTCAACCCGCTGATAACCATCGAGGCTAGACTGAAATACATTGGCAATAACCATAATCCATAAAGATAATAATGCATACGGGAGAATAGAGATAGCATCTTTCAGATTAACAACTGGAATTATCAAGCCAAGAAACCTGTTGATAAAGGGGTAGGCAGCCAATAGAATAAAGCCAACGAGTATGCCAATGGAAATGACAGATGTCTGTATTACGCTGGAAACAATTTTGTCTTCGCTTCGTGCTACATATTTTGCGACAAACTTTACAACACTGGCAGAAAGACCAAAGTTAGCAATCGAGCCAAAAGAGACAGATGCTAGCACAACAGACCAAACTCCCAGCTGTTCAATACCTAAGGTATTTAGTAGAAACCGATACTGTATAAAAAGGACTCCACCAATTACTATAATCTGTGCTACAGACATGATTGCGTTGATAAGCACTTGCCGCTTCTGCATATAATATTGACCTTTTACTTATTAGCTAAAAATAGAAGATTACAATATTCGTATCGTTCACGTACAATATGCGAGACAATTTCGCCATTGTGAATCTCATAAGGTGAATAATTCATTTGTTCCAACCAGGTAATTATTTCTTTTGATTTAGGAACTCCATGAACTTCAAAATCACCCACTTCTATGATGATATTAGGTTTGTAATTTTTTAATGTTTCTATCATGCCTTTCAAAACATGAATTTCGGATGATTCAGCATCTATTTTTATAAAATTTAAGTTTTTGAACTTTTTTCCTTTTAAAACATCGTCTATTTTTCTAGCTTTCACAGTAATTTCGTTTTTTATTATCGAAGATCTGTCCGTTTTTCTTAATCCAAATATCGAATTATAAGCAGAGTTTACTAATCCACAATCAAAAAACTTTATTTCAGTTTCTTTGCTAAAGGCTGCACAATTATAAATTTCAATATTGAAATTATTTGAATAACAAACAATATTTTTTTTTAGCTGCTGATACGTTGTTGGGGTAGGTTCAAATGCTAAAACTTTTCCAGACTTGCCAACTAGATAACTCCCAAGTAATGTAAAAAAGCCAAAATGAGCCCCTATATCAATAAAAGTCATTCCTTCGGTAAGAAACCTTAACATATACCGAACAACATCCTCTTCAAAATAACCATATCGCCAAATACTTACAGACACATCTTCAGGGAGTACAACACTCATTTCTCCACCCCAAAAAGTCGGAACTTTAACTTCGATATTTTTTTGATAATCTTCATTATCTTTGGATATAGCATTTTCCAAGGATTGTTTGCGACGCGTATTATACGACTTTTTTTGATAAGTTTGATGCAAAAGACAAATTTTCAAGTAGTTGCTCAGCTGCGAAATTTGTGTTCATAATAAATTTACCCTGTTATTTTAGAAATAAAGCATCAATAAATACAACATGGCCGTCATTATCATATGTTTGTTCAATATTTCCAGTGTAATGATACCCTAGATAGTCAAGAGATAGCAAAATATCTTTAAAGCTAGCTTGATTTTCATATAAAGAACCTATGTTAACTTCTAATATACATGCCCTTGCCCTACGAAATGTTTCAGCGCCCCCCCTTATAACACGATCTTCATATCCCTGTACATCGAGCTTAATAAGAATATCTGGAATGGGAGGTTCGGATAAATTTCCCATTAGTTTATCTAAAGTCGCTAATTTAACTGAAATTGGCGTTTGTTTTTGTATAAACGGATAAAGTTCTTTGCAAATTTCTGTTGATTTAAGGAGAGAAGAGGAAGGACTATGCTCTGAATGATAAAACATCTGCATATCGCCCTCACTATCCCCTATGGCTATATTTGATACATTTACTCTTCCACTTTGAAATTCTGCCCATTTACTTAATTTCTTAAAAGGATCAAGCAAAGGCTCAAAGCAGTAGATATTTGCTTTAGGAAAAACTTCTGATATCATTCTTGCAAATTGACCTTCATTTGCTCCTACATCGATAACTGAACAAATAGGCAAATGACGTAATCCTAAAAGAGTATATTTAGGATTATCAGATAGGTGGGTAATATCAAAGCCAATATTATTAAATAACTTCTTAACTATTCTTTTCATGACGTATTCCATTTTCTTATGGGATTTTACGACTTATATTTTCCATACCGTTCTATAGTTTTTCTTAAACCCTCCTCAAAAGGGATTTCCGCCTTGAACCCGAATTCTTTCTCAGCCCTGCATATATCCAAGAGCTTTCTCGGCTGCTCATTAGGCTTCGTCGTATTCCAAATAATTTCCCCCTTAAAGCCGGTTAACTTAGTAATCAACCCGACTAAGTTCGATTTCTATTACCATCTCGCTATTCTCCATATATCATCCTACCATCTTCCTACCTTCTCCTTTATATCTTTATCTGGCTTCCAATCCCGGCGATTTTTCACCCTCTCAATACATTCAAAATGCACCCATCCCATACTCTTAAGGTCCTCTCTTATACACTCAACCTTCGAATCGTTTGCTGAATCTCAAATAAGGTACACAATCTTGTAATCCTCCGCCCGCAGGGCGGCGCCTCCTTGGGGTCTGGGGCTTGCCCCAGCGCGTGCTATAAAAATCTTTATTGTTTTGACTTAGTTCTTTATGGTTCACAGCTACAGCAACAGCTATCCGCACCACCCCTCTTATCACTTACGTTAGCGCATCAATTCAGAGATGGTACTATAGTGCTCCTTTAATCATTTGCTCGGATAATCCTGAATATTTTTTTACTACATTAACAAAAAACTGTTCCTGCATGAACGATGACATGGAGAAAGCATCATCAAAACCCTCAAGTTCCTCCATATCCTTTGCGATCAAACGGATCTGGACTTTTGTAACAGGAAGAGCCGAGAGAATATTCATGTAGTAACCAAGGGGCCTTGCCCTGTCAGAGGATATGTTCTTGACTGTTCCGCACAGGATACAGTAGGGATGGGATTTTAATCCTTTCATGAGCCCCCTGTTTTCAAAAGGAAGCCATACTTTCTGGATATTTCCACATATCTTATGACTACAAGTCATCTAGCTCCTCCTTGTTTTTGAAACCCATCCATCGGAATTTCTACTTCGACTGGCACCTATAACACTTTTATATGTACTTATACCTTCTGCCATAAATATAACCCGGTATCAAAATTCCCACCGCATCAGCCAGCCAGTCCATGATACTTGCATCTCTTCCCGGAACAAAACTCTGATGCACCTCATCCGAGGCTGCATACGCCAGGGAAAAACCCACGCCTGCCAGAAAGCCGGCAGGGGTTGCAGGCGTGAATGCTTTCAGGCTGAACCACCCGAAAGGAGCGTACTCTGCAAGGTGTACCACTTTATCCTGATTCGCAAATAGCTGCGGCGCAGGTATTGTTTCCTGACTTGAAAGATAAAAGATCAAAGCCGCATAAATTATCAATCCTGCTACCCAGAAGAGCCTTGCTACCCTGAAGCAGATCCCTCCATGTAGTTTTTAAAGAAGGCAGCAAAGATGCCTATGAATAGCCCTAAAACGGCTGCAATTGCTATATTCAATGTTCTTCTCGGACCTGTTATCACGGGATCTGTGGGCGGAGATATTAGTTTTACCGTGGTTGTATCAAGATTCTCAAGTTCTAACTTCTTTGTCTCCAGGTCAACAAGCCTTGCATCTATTGAACTGAGCTTCGAGTTTAAAAGAGACAGCTCCGGGTCATCGCTTATCATTTGCTGCGCGGCACTTGATGATGTTCTGCCATTTTTTATTTCTTTCAGGTCGCTTATCTTGAATGCTAAATCAAGTTGTCTATCCGTATCTCCGAGTCTTTCTGTAATACCGGTTAAATTTTCCAGTCTCCTTAGTTCCAAATCCGCATCTTCAATCAGTTTCCTCTTCATTTCTGTACTGACTTCATTTCTCTGTTTCGTGTATACAGTGGATAGATTTTCCAGCCGTGAGTAATCGCTTTGCGACTTCCCGGACGATATTCTATTAACCTCATTGATAGCCACATTAACATACTGCTCAAAATATCTCTTCATCGTGTCCGGGTTATTTCCTTTGAGCTGTATTAGAATCTTGTTTGTACTTTTGATATTTTCAACTTTCAGGTTACCAAGCATGGATAGTGCATCTCCCTGAGAGGCGCCGCCTTCCTGAGAAAC
Organism: Candidatus Methanoperedens nitratireducens; assembly: GCF_900196725.1. Taxonomy (GTDB): domain Archaea; phylum Halobacteriota; class Methanosarcinia; order Methanosarcinales; family Methanoperedenaceae; genus Methanoperedens; species Methanoperedens nitroreducens_A. The sequence continues at coordinate 43,521 of NZ_FZMP01000124.1, forward strand.
AACTTTTTGGATGATTGTTTGTGACTGGAGCAATTCAACCGCATCAGTTAGAGGAATCTTATCGTTTGAAATATAGGATAACTTCGCTTCTGATGAGTATTCGTTCGGAATTGAGAAAGAAAATATCGCTGCGGCGATAATCGCAACCAGGAATATGGAAGCTATTAATATTTTCTCCTTTCGTACAACCTTTATATAATCCCTCAGCGATATTTCATCTTCTTCCATGTCTAATCGATGGCACAATATGAGATATGCTTATATAAAAGCTTTTTATCCCAAATTTTTATTTTGTTCCCTGCCAGACTATCCAATGGGATGATAATCCTGTATCAATTCCATATAAAAATGTGTTAATTCGCTGACCATCATATCCCAGTCATACGCCCGCGATGCGTCCAGAGCCGCTGACGACATCTTTTTGCGCAGGACACCATCTGTAATTATCGTGCGGATAGCATCGCTGAGTTCTCCGGCATCAGTACCCACAACAAAACCAGTCCCTTCACTAACAAGCATGGATGCGGCATTTCTCTGGTTTTTAACAGTTATGACGGGCACTCCGCACGCAAAAGCCTCAATCACCACCATTCCGAACCCTTCGCGGGTGGACGGGAGCACAAGTACTTTCGAGGATTTCATACATGCGATTATTTCATCATATCCCATGAACCCGGAGAACTTCACATTATCCAGAAGCCCGCGCTCGCAGGCAAGTCCGATAAGCCGTTCTTTCTCCGGTCCATCGCCTATTATATGGCACTTAATATCAGGGACTGTCTGCCGTAAGTGATTAACTGCTTCAAGCAGCATGTCCACATTTTTCTCTTTTATAAGCCTGCCTGCAAAAAGGATATCGCATCCATCGGAAGACGGGACTGTTTGCTCAATCCTTTCAATATCAATCCCATTTGGTATAATATGGATATTTTCACTTTCAACTCCTATCGATTCCAGGTTGTTTTTTGTCGCAGCCGATACCGCGATCGAGTCGCACGATAGTTTTGAGACCAGGTGTTCTATCAGTTTCCCGAAAAACCGCGCCATCCGATATACTCGTACCAGTAATTACCCCATACTTCGTGCCATGTGACCACCAGCGGGATTTTTTTGATGATCGATATGAGCTTAACAGTGAAACATGGAAAATAAGGGAATGCGCTGGCATCGATTATGTCAAATCTCTCCCCGGACAGATACGGAAGGAGTTTTAACGAGAAAATGACCGCCTCGGAGATTGACCTCCTGCCGTTAACATACAGCTCCACTGGCGCACACACACCATGCAATACCATGCCTTCATGCTCGATTATTTCACTGCCTTCCCACCACTTGACCCCGAAAACATGTACTTCATTCCCCTGCCATGCCAGTCTTCTTCCCAATTCATATATACGCTTCTCTGCCCCTCCTTTTACCCAGGGATAGACAGCATCGTACACGAATGCGATTTTCATTTGTTATCCTTTTTATCCAGTATGAAAATGCTAATTATGAGCGCAAATAAGGTTATCTGGATGCCCACTGCTATTAGCACCATGATATGACCGCTTCCCCTACTTCGGAAAGTGAGCCATATCCGGAAGATATCCATTTTAAAACAACATCAGAACCAAGAGTCATGCCCCCGATGAATAATAATATGCCTGTCAGCAGACCGAATTCAAGTGAATGGTAGTCCAGCAATTTGGCTGTCAAACCTTTTTTCTCTATTTTATTATTCAGTATCCCGTAGATTTTCATGTAGCTGCCGGTGGTGACCATTTGCGTTCCTATTATAGCCAGCATGCTTCCAAGGATGAACGAGTGCAGCCCTGTCGTTTCTACGTTGCCTCTCATCGCAAGGGTCAGCGTCATAAAAGCGCCGAGCGTAAATAATAGAAAACCCGGAATATAGAAAAAAGGCGTCGGGTTATAGAGCATCATGAACCGCAGATGCCGCCACCCATCGCCCCATGAGTGAAGTTTGGAAGGCGTCTGCCTGGGATAATAGGCGATCGGCACTTCTTTTATCCGGAGATTTTTCCTTGCAGCTTCGATTATCATTTCGCTTGCGAATTCCATTCCTTCGCTCCTCAAACCCAGCTTTTCATATCCTTCCCTTGTTATCGCCCTCATGCCGCAGTGGGCATCGCTTATATTCGTTTTAAAAAGCCAGTTAAGTATTTTTGTTAGAACAGGGTTCCCGATGTACCTGTGCAGCCAGGGCATCGAGTCCTTTTTGATTTCGCCTCTTAACCTGCTACCGATAACGAAATCTGCTTCACGGGCAAGTAGAGGAGCTAAGAACCTGGGGGTCTCATTTAAATCATAAGTATCATCTGCATCCGCTAAAACAAAATATTTTCCCCGGGCATGTCGAAAACCCTCCAGGTAGGCGTTCCCGTATCCTTTTTTTTGCGGGATTATCAATGTCGCGCCCATACTTTTAGCGATAGCCCCGGAGCTATCGGTAGAGTTATCCGCAACTATTATTTCTCCCTCCAGGCATTCACGCTCCAACGCTTGCCGTGCTTTCCCGATACAGCTCCCAAGCGTTTTTTCCTCGTTCATACAGGGAATTACAACAGATACCAAGGGCTGACCCATGATACCTAACATATCCTTAAGTCTAAAAAACTTTTTGTGCTACAACTGCCGTATGGTCCGAATGGAAAGGTTCCAGGCTTATTACCTGTTCAATGTTGAAGAACTCCCCTAATTTTTTTACTTCCCTGTCGATCACTTCGCCCGTCTTCTTTACGGAATCGATACTTCTTGATTTTATCATAAGTACCAGGAAACCGTCTTTTTTAAGGAACATCTTTGAGTTCTTTACGGCTATCAATGCCTGTTCACGCTGCGCCACGTCCTGATAGATAAAATCGACTTTTGAAACCATATTTTTGTATGAGTCAGGCTGTTTTGCATCCGCAAGGATAGGGATAAGGTTCATCCTCGGACTGCTTACGCGTACGAGGTCATGCATTGCGCGGGGTGAGAACTCAACTGCGAAAACGGTACCCTCGGAGACTATATCAGAAACGAAGCTTACTGTGGTTCCATTCGCAGCGCCCAGATAAAGTACGGTGGAATCTTTTTTTATTGAGATGGAGAAGCCTTTTAATATTATGGCTGCAAGTTTGCTGTGATACGGGTCCCAGATGCGGTATTCGTTGTTCCCGATTGTTATGGTCTTTTCACCCTGTGCGCCGTGAACAAGAGCTTTTGTGGCTAATCTTTTTGAGCCGTCCTGAGCCTCAAAAATGAAGACATTATCCAGTCGGGTTTTATTTAACTCGATGTCCATCGTCTGAACTTAGATTTCTTTAACCAATCGTGCAATATCGCTTCCGACATCCGAGGTCTTGCTTTCGCCTCCCATGTCGTATGTTTTTACTTCTCCGTTCACGATATTATGCTCGATCGCTTTTACTATCGCTGATGATGCGTCTTTTTCACCGAGCTGGTCAAGCAGCAGTGCCCCTGCCCATATGGTCGCTATCGGGTTCACCTTGTTCTGTCCTTTGTATTTTGGCGCGCTTCCGTGTATGGGCTCGAACATGCTTGTGCCCTCCGGGTTTATGTTCCCGCCCGGGGCAAGCCCCAGACCGCCCTGGATCATCGCGCCGAGGTCTGTAATGATATCGCCGAACATATTCGGAGCTACAACAATATCGAACCACTCAGGGTTCTTAACGAACCACATCGTTATGGCGTCCACAAAATTGAAGTCTGTTTTTACGTCAGGGTATTCGGCAGCAATTGAAGTGAATTCCTCGCGCCAGAAGCCGTAGATATCTGAGAGGACATTTGCTTTATCCACTGAGGAGAGGTGCTTATTCCTGTCATTCGCAAGCTCAAAAGCATAACGGATGACCCTTCGCGTGCCTTCCTTGCTGATAAGACCGAGCTGGTAGCCTATCTCCTCGCTATCCGAATCGATATCAAGCCCGAATTTCACGCTATACATGTTTCGCATGACTTCGAGGGTTTTTTTGCTCTTTCCCTTTTTAGCGCGCCCGCCGATACCGATATAAAAGTCCTCGGTATTCTCCCGCACGACAACGAAATCGATGTCTCTGGCTGTCTTGTCCTTAAGAGGAGTCCAGACACCTTCCAGCAATTTCACGGGGCGCAGGTTGACATACTCATCAAAATAAAAACGGATGTTAAGGAGGATGCCCTTTTCAAGGATTCCTGGTTTGATCCTCTCATCGCCTATTGCGCCAAAATAAATGGCTTTGTACTGTGAAAGCTCCTTCAGGGTATCTTCTGATATGAGCTCTCCGGTCTTGAGGTAGTGGTCGGCGCCGTGCGGGTATTCTACCCATTCTATGTCGAAGCCGAACCGCTCGCCTGCTGTATCGAGTACCTTGCGTCCTTCTCTTATTATTTCAGGACCGATTCCATCACCCGGGATAACTGGGATTTTGTATTGGGTCATATGGTATTCCTCTTGTGCGTCCCTAAGAATTCCTGTGAGGATATTAAATTAACTAAATTGGGCTGATATTGTGAGCTAAAAATAACCTGCTAAAATTCCCAATCCAACAATCTTAGCAGGGATAATATTTTAAAGTGAGAAAGGGCGATTTTATGATTTTAATGAGTTATCGCCATCGTCCCATCAGTATATCCAGTCTTCCGCGCCGCTACATTTATAGTGCTGGTGCCTGCCGCGTTAAGCTGCAATGTAACCTGTCCTGCCGAATTCGTCATTCCGTCCGTGCTGATGCCGCCGCCTGAGATGCTGACCGTCGCGCCGCTGATTGCAGAGTTTCCGCTTTTTACAGTGAAGACCACATACGTGGGAACGCCGTTAGTGACGTTAGAAGGACTTGCGCTAATGCTCAATGTAGGCTGACCTGCGGCACTGAACGTAGTGCTTGCGCTTGAGTAACCAGTTTTAGTTGTTGATGCTGTTATTGTGCCTGTGCCTGTTGAATTGACAAGCAGTATTGCCTGCCCGTTCTGGTTCGTAACCCCGTTCCCGCTTGCCGCACCGGTGAGAGTGATCGCAGCCCCCTCTATGGCGCTATTCCCGCTCGTCGCGGTGAACAGCACGTATGTCGGGACTCCTGCGGTTATAGTCGAAGGGCTCGTGGTTATGTACAGCGACTGCGTGCTTGCGGAAGTAACCGTTACCGAGCCTCCTGCAAAGCCTGTTTTGCTCGCTGATGCCGTTATCGTGCCTGTGGTGGAGGGTGTTACTTGGATAACAGTCCTGCCATCCTGGTTCGTGACGCCGCTGCCCGATGCTGCGCCGCTTAAGCTCACGATCGCATCATTCACTGCAGAGCCTCCGGCAGTTACTGTGAACGTAATATAGGCTGGCACATTGACAGTCACCGTATTCTGGCTTGATGAAACACCAAGCGTTTGCTGGCTGGCAGATGTCATGGCATTTGAACCGTCAACATATCCGGACTTTTTTGCAGTTAAGGTTATCTGTCCGGTGCCTGGCGGGTTCACCTGCATGATTATCTGACCGTTTGAACCGGTAACGCCATCAAGACCTATTCCTGAACCTGAAAGATTTACTGCCGCGCCTTCGACCGGTTTACCCATACCTGTCACCGAGAAGGTAACATACGTGGCTACACCTGAAGTTATCGACGCCGGAGAAGCGCCGATATCAAGGCCGGGGGTGGCTGAAATAACAAATGTCCCGTTCTCATGCCCCGGCTTTTCGGCATTTACGTTAATACTGCCGTTCTTAGTGGCATTTACTGCCAGTACAAGCATCCCATCAGTATCTGTCATACCGTGCTCTGAGGCTGCACCAGAAAGGGTAACATTTACGTTGCCGATTGCTGCGCCGTTGCTGAATGTTATAAATGTGACCTTGCTAATCTTACCTGCACCGATATCGCCGGGAATGGCTATCACATGCAATTCCTTTGAGTTTGACCAGACCGCGCCCAGCACAGTATTAAAAGCAAGCCCTGCAATAATTCCTCCGATCAATGCAACCAAAATAAAAATCCTTGTATTCCTATCATCATCGTATCCGCGAATAGTACCATCCTCCGAAGAATTCTGACTTTAATAGCAACAAAGGTAGATATAAAGATTCCCAGCTACCTTTTATGACCTTTTGCTACTACCGGCAGTATCTGTAACGATTAAATATTTCATTCGTATTTGTACGAACCAAAACATTTAATATCCCTCACATCGTTTAATTGTATAAAAGAAGGAGAATTGAATGGACAAAGGTGCTTCACACACAGATAAACCCATCCAGGTAAGAATATTCCCGGCGCGGTTATTACAACCGGCGACCGCTGAAAAAGTACTGAACGAAATTGACAACGTCGAAGGAGTAATTAGAATGCTCATCAACGGGAAAAACCTTCCCAGGAAGGTCACATGCGGACCCGGAACGGGCGCAGATGTGAACCATCCCGACAGGAAGATAATCCACGTGGGAGGCTGCGCATTCGAGCTGCATATAATTGTAGGGGAGATACTCGTAGAAGTCGAGGATGAAAAAGCTGTTGACTGCTTAAGAGATGCCTGTGAGCGGGCGCTTCCATTCCCGTTTGAATTCAAGAGAGGACATTTCATAAAGAGAAGACCAACTCTTACCGATTACGGCAAGTACGGGTTCAAGAGCAAGACTGATGAAAGCATCAACCTTGAAGATGAACGAATGCTTGGCTTGACCGACCCTCATGCAAAAAAAGACAGCAACATCTGCGTGATCGGAACAGAGCAAGAGAAATAGAGATTGTACATTTATAAAAAACAATAGCTTTGGAGAGAATAATGACAAGATACGCCAGAAGAAAAACAACCGACAGGCTTCACTGTACCTACAGCGCAATAATTGATATTTTTGAGATGGAGAACAACAGGGAGCCTACAACTCAGGAAGTAAACAATATCATACTGATAATAGGAGACCACGCAGCGATAGCTAAGTAACATTATTAATAGTGATGCTGAAACGATAAAAACGAAATATTTAAAAACCAATCAATCCTTTAAATATTAAAAACGTTAGAAACCAAATAAACGTTGGGGTACAAACGAGTAACGTACAATCCTGTTATCAGT
>NZ_FZMP01000107.1 GCF_900196725.1 Candidatus Methanoperedens nitratireducens
GTTTTGGGAGGGCTTTGGTAACCACCTAACAGCATCCCTGTACTAATCCAAATCCATATATATTATCTCTTCCAATATCATCCAGATCAATTGCATTATAATCCAAACTTTGACGGATTTCCTGCGGAGTCATAGATAGGTTTTTACTTTTAATTAATGCCGCTACACCGCTCACAAAAGGCGCTGCCATCGATGTGCCGTTTCATTCGCATAACCGCTGTTTAACCCAGCAGAAATTCCCAAAATTACAGATACAATAAAAAGCACAATTTTATTAAATTTAATTTAATCCTTCTCCTTTATTCTAATTTACTTGATTTTATTAGATTGTAACCAATTTCGGAAATAATGAGTATAACAGTTACGGGCACAAAGAACAATCCAATAGTAAAACCCGACAGAAATTCTATAATTATCTGAGTAATTATCAGAGTTAACGCCAGAACCCCTGAATATTTTTTAAATGATAACAATCCTCCAATGATCAGCCAGGAAACCGAAATAATAACAATCGATAGTATTAGTATTTGTGGCAGAGCAGCATGTCTATAGGTATAACTTAATACAGTAGCATAAAATATTCCCATAATGATGCTGTAGAATCCTATTAACCTAAACAGAAAAACTTTTATGTTCATATTCTTCCTTTAAAAATTAAAAAGATGGCCCTGTCAGAGCCACCTGATTCTACGATACTGTTATGTTAGTATTTTTTCATAATGTAACATCCAGGCAATTGGACCATCGTCCCAAGTGACACTAGTTCCTAAAACCGAACCATCAGGATATGCTCTTACGCTATTTGGTTGATAGTAGATATTTGTAGTGACGCCAAGGAACCAATCGTTCTCCCAACGGTCATATATCGTCCGCGAATAAATAGATCCTGTGTTGGTTGTAAGGTAACTATCATGTGAAAAGCTTACTTCATACCAATGTGTAGTTGGGTATCCCCAGTGCGAATATCCTGCCCAGTTTGCATAAACGTATGTCCCGTCATAATTGAAGTTAAGTTGATCATATACATAGCTTACTTTCAGAGAGGCTGGGTCATACCAGTTTGTTGTCATTTGCGCCTGCTTTGTTGTGCCTGGGAAATAAGTTTGGGCTGAATTAGGAGAAATTGTTTTTATTTCCGATGAGTTCGGAATATTTGGGGGCTTTTTGAGCGTACCTTGTTCAACTAATAGCTGACAAGTATCTGGATCGACCGCCAGTTCTCTTTCTATTTTGGATATATTTCCTTCAGATGGTGTTATTGTCAGTACCGTTTGAGGATACTTGCATACTGTAGAAGTTTTATTTCCTTGAATTATAAGCCTATGTCCATTTTCAATAGGCGTTAAACCCGATACATTAAAAAATACTACATGCGGTCCGGTGATATTTACCTCTTTAGCAGTTGGTGTAGCACTTTCAGTTTGTGCACTTGCCATCGCAGTACAATACTCGCCATTAACATTACTATAAGTACCGCCATTAAAGAATTTTCTGCTTTTTTCATATTATTCCTCCATTTATATTTTCTCTTCTTTGCTGCCCTCAGGCGCGGCGCTGGCTTTAAATAAGTTCAAAGCTAACATTATCATGCCTTCGGGCAAATGCTGGGGCTCGGTTGCTCTCTTGAAACGGCGACTGAACCCCACGTTTTCTGGATGCAAAAACCAAGTGCGACCAGATTATTGATTATCAACCTTATCACCCTTGGTTTACACCATCAAATTTATTGGATAGAGCGAGGGCTATATATAACTTTCTGTTTGTATATTACAATGTCATTAAAAATTTTAACGGCATTGTAATCTTCAAGAAGGTTGAAATATCAAGTAGCTACATAGTTGCTAATGCATTTGATACTAACCTGCCTGTACTGATGGCCGTTAACTTAACATTAAAGTTCGGCATATCAGGTAGACCATGAGCGTTCACCGCAAAGTTCGCAAAGATTAATAGTGCTCTTCTTTGCTAACTTTGCGTGTTTTATATAGCTTATCTCTCTGATAATACTCAGAAGGGTTGTTCAAATAATAACCTTAAGTTAACAGCATCGGTTTCAGACATAATCAAAATAACGAATCTTTCTTTGAGTCCTTCAATTCTTCCGGCTTCTTTTCTTCCACAGGTACTTCCGGCTTTTCTTCTTTTACGATTTCTTCGGCTTTTTCCACTTTCACAACTGCATCCGCGTTTTCTTCTTTTACAATCTCTTGCGCCGGTTTTACCTCTACAATCTGCCCTGCCTGCTCAGCAACCTTTTTCTTTCTGCCTGCTTTTTTCCCGGCTGCGGGTTTAGTCTCTCCATTAACGGTCTGCGCGGCTTCCCCGCTGTCAGCAGCTTTCTTACTTTTACTTCGTTTCTTCCTCCTGGGCTTTCGTACTTTTCCCGGCTTTGCATCTCCAAGCACTGTACCAGCCGGGTTTTCTCCAGGCGGCTCATCTTCAAGCTTAAGTATGCCAGGTTCCTTAGTCTCTGTTTCCGATTTTACCTCTGATGGTATTGCATGTAGTTCCTCAAGCAACCTGTCTTCAAGTTCATCCTGCTCAGGGGCAGGCTCCGTGTTTACAGGTGATGCCAGCACAGTCTGCCCGTCTCCGGGCTTAAGTTCGGCTTTTTCCGGTTTATTTATTTTTACCACCGATAAGTCCGGTTTGACCTCCAGAGGTACGGCGGTTTCCAGGGACTGCTTCTCTTCTGCGGTTTTGGTGTTCTTTTTTATTTTCCTGAGCCGGTCAACTAAATACACTACTATGATAATAAGAATAAGATCAGTGATTAAAAGCAATGCTTCTGTGGATGTTAAATCAATAGCCATAGTATCTCCTTAGTCTTGGTTTAAAATTAATAGTATTGTATTTAATAGTTTTGATTGCAGGTATTTTTAACGCCAGTCAATTGCTGCGGCTTATCTCTGCTACCAGGATGATAGTGTCATAAGTAAAACCCAGCTTCCCATCCTCAAGATTTACCCGCAGACCTGTACTATCGCCCTTTATACTTTCCTCCATCAGTCCCTTAATGATTTTTGTTTCTTTCTCGCCAGTCCCCGCCCTTCTCATCCAGTCATCAAAATCCTGAGGTATGTCCCAGTGCGTTAAATTTGTAATAGTGGCTCCTATTTCATTGAACATTTGTTCCATTTCACTGCGCATATATATACGAACATGTGACGGGTCACGGAGCTTCTCGATACGGTTGTGGAACAGGCTTTTCTCGCGGTCTTCCGATGAAACGCCATCTACAAGGACTATCCTGCCGCGGGTTTTACACACGCGCTTCATTTCTTGCAGGGCTTTCACCGGCTCAGGGAAATGGTGGAATGCAAACCTGCATGATACTATATTGAATGTTTCATTTTCAAAGGGCAGCGATTCCACATCAGAAAGAAGAAATTCTGTATTCTCAAGCCCTGAATCCTTTTGCTTTTCGCGGGCATGGAGCAGCATATTGAGAGTGATGTCACAACCTATAACCGTGCCTGCCCTTTTTGCGAAATCAAGCGCGAGGAAACCTGCGCCGGTCGCGATGTCAAGAACCCGGTCGTTCTTTGTTACGCCGCTTCTTTTGACTGCCTCGGAAAGGTGAACCCCGTCCACGAATATATTCCCTTTTGAGTAGGCTTCAGCCTGCCTGCCGAACTGTTGTATCGCGCTCTCTTTTATACCCGGTTGCATGAGCGAAAATACCTGTGGGAGGCTATATATGTTATGCCTGTTGCAGGGCGGTATGCTCCAGGTCGTATTGTAAGGGTTAATATAATATGAGGATATAATAATGGGCAATGGACATCATTATTACTATACTCATGATACTGGTGGTCTCAAGGCTCTTAAGCGGGCTCTTTGCCCGTATAAAACAGCCGCCTGTTATCGGAGAACTGATCGCGGGGTTCATTATCGGGCCGTCCATCCTGAATCTTATAAGCCCTGATACTAACGGTCTGGATGCCCTGGCTGAACTTGGGGTTATCTTTCTTGTCCTGTTTGCAGGGATGCAGATGCATCTGACAAGCATGAAGGAGTACTTCCGCCCTGCTTTTTTTATTGCTTTTATGGGGAACAACCTTGCCATCCTTTCAGGGGTTTTGTTAGGAAAGCTGTACGGCATGGATATAATAACCTCTTTATTTATAGGGGTGGTATTCTCTCTAACCGCCCTTCCGGTAGGTGTCAGGATACTGATGGATCTGGGGAAAATGGACACGCCCACAGGGAAAATAATCATGACATCCGCAGTGATCGACGATATTTTCAGTATCTTCCTGTTCGTGATGGTTATCTTTATCGCTGAAAGTGGCTCCAGGCTGCCGGAAGCGGGTTTTGTATCGGCAGCTATCATTAAAATATTAATATTTTTATTATTAGTATATCTGTTCAATGAATTCCTGACCATTAAAGGCGGTCTGCCGGCACGGTATATAACTCTCGCGGTCGGCAAACTGACAAGGGAATCGCAGTTCTTTTATATCCTTTTATTCGGGATATTGATAGGGAACCTTGGCGGATTGCTCGGAGTTACTATTATAATAGGGATTTTTTATGCAGGAATCCTTATAAAAGGTACGACAATCGGCGAGGAAGCATATTCCAACGTATATAATGTGATATCATCCATAACATTCGGTATTTTCTCTCCTATCTTCTTTGCTTATATGGGACTGCTGATGGATGCAACAGTGATTTTTGATTACTCCGACCCATTTGCAAGTAAAAATATATATCAGCTTACGTTTTTTTTAAGCGCGCTGGTATTTGCAACGGTTGGTAAAAGCGGCGGCGCGTTCATAGGAGGTTTGCTTGCCAACATGAAGTTCAAGGACGCTGCTGCTGCGGGTATCGGGTTGAACGCGCGCGGATTGATGGGACTGGTCATCCTGGAGATAGGATTAAAACACAGGTTGATAGAGCAGAGTGTATATGCCCTGCTGTTAGCTATGTGCATAATCACTACTTTCATAACGCCTTATCTTCTTAAGAAAATTTTAAAGTGAACTCCATAAACTCCCTGCGAAGAAAATCTATATAGTGCAAAGTGGAAATTAGTACTCTTGATAATTAAATCGAAATGCAACCAGAAAAGGAAATTATGAACTACGGAGAGATCAAAGCCCTTCGGAAGGCATTTAATTCGGTAAAAGAGAGGCAGGGTTTAAACCTGCCCGGAAACTTCGCCGAAAGAAAAACAAGACTTAAAGCAGTAAGGGAATTCTGTGTGGGGAATGAAGAGCTTCTTGCCCAGGCTATTGAAAAACTTAAGAAAAACGGGATCAAAGTCCATCTCGTAAAAGAAAAAAAAGAGGCTATAACCGTTATTTTGAGCGAGATCGGGCAGGAAAAGCTCATTGTAAAATCCAAATCCAACGTCACAAAAGAAATAGAACTAACAAAAGCTCTTGAAAAAGAAGGGTTAACGGTCGTTGAGACGGATATCGGGGACAGGATTTTACAGATACTGGATGCAAAACCGTCCCACCCTACGGGACCTGTGACCCATCTCTCTGCAAAGGATATAGCAAAAGGGCTGTCGAAATACTATGATACGCCCATTAAAGGTGACCCGGAAGATATCGTAAAAATCGTCAGGGAAGATGTGATTTCCAATCTGGATAAAGCGAAAATTGGCATCACGGGCGCAAATGCCATCACTGCCGAGGAAGGCTCCATCGTGATAACTCATAATGAAGGGAACATCTATGAGGTCATGAGAAAGGAGAAGCATATAGTCGTGACCTCTATCGATAAGATATATCCTGATATCGAGTCTGCGGTAAGTATGCTGAAAGTCCTAAGCTATAATGCCACAGGCTCCATAATACCTTCGTTCGTTGAGATAATCACTGGCGTGAGCAAGACCGCTGATGTTGAGAAGAAGTTCATCAAAGGCGTCCACAGCCCGTCTGATATCACTTTAATACTGGTCGATAACAAAAGAAGCGAACTTGCAAGGAACGGGTTTAAAGAACTCCTTTACTGCGTGGGGTGCGGGAACTGCCTGCTATTCTGTCCCATGTACAATACCATCGGCAATGAGTTCGCCAGGGACAGCCACCTTGGCGGGAAGGGCATTGTATATTATTCACTTTATAACGGCGAGAAAGATGAGAAGCTTGAGTTCTGCTTAACGTGCGGCAGGTGCAGGCAGAACTGCCCGCTGGAGCTGGATATACCTGCAATGATCAGGAAAATCAGGAGCAGCGGGATGTCTTCGGAGATGTATTATTTTTTGAAATCGCATATAATATGGGCATACTACCAGCTCGTTCTTAAATCAAAAAATCATTAACATTTATATGAGTATCGAAAGACTAATGTACCCCTTGGTTGTATTTCTATTCAGATAACTTCAAGCAGTCCTACTGCCAAAAATGCGAGGTGAAGAATTATGAGTTTAAAAGTACTGTTTGTGGTTGCATCTATCGTGATTTTAAGCATATCAATCATTGGGAGCATTGCACCACAGGAAAAAGTTCCGGTAATAATCGGTTTCAAAGATAAAAAGGATCCGGATTTGATCAAGGAGAATGGCGGAGAAATAAAACGGGAATATACGCTTATAAATGCAATTGCTGCTAAGCTGCCTAAGAATAAAATTGAGGAATTGAAGAAAAATCCGAAAGTGGCTTACGTAGAATCTGACCGTATAGTTCAAGCATTAGCAGAAACCACACCATGGGGCGTTACGAAGATAAATGCACCTGCGGTTTGGCAGAATACCAGTACAAATAAAGGCACCGGGATAAAGGTGGCGATCCTGGATACTGGAATACAGTCCAACCATCCTGACCTTATAAATAACATCAAGGGCGGAGTTAATTTTGCAGGAAGACCTGATGGCAGTACAAATCCAAGATACTGGACTGATAAGAATGGGCACGGGACTCATGTTGCCGGGATAGTAGCCGCAGTGGGCGATAATGATATCGGGGTAATAGGCGTTGCCCCCGAAGCTCACCTTTACGCAGTAAAAGTACTGAATAATGCAGGGTCTGGCTATACAAGCGATATTATACAGGGCTTACAGTGGGCAGCAGACAATGCTCAGATTGCAAGCATGAGCTTCGGTTCATCTTACTACAACCAGGCGGAAAAAGATGCGATTGATGCTGCCAGGGCAAAAGGACTTATACTTATTGCTGCAGCGGGCAATTCAGGTGACGGCAATCCTTCGACAAATAATGTAGGCTACCCTGCAAGATACAACAATGTTATAGCGGTTGCTGCCACGAATTCAAACGATGTTGTGGCAAGTTGGAGCAGCGATGGACTGGAAGTGGATGTATCAGCTCCGGGAGTAGATATTCTATCAACATACAAAGGGTCCTCTTATGCATATTTGAGCGGTACCTCAATGGCTACCCCATACGTAACCGGAACGGTAGCGCTAATGCTTAAAGCAGGTATTTCTGCAAACGATATTCAGAGCAAATTACAGGCAACCGCTGTTGATATAAATGCTCCGGGCTTTGATGTGTTTTCAGGATACGGGCGCATAAATGCATTCAGCGCAATACAGTAATCTTTAAATTTATTTTTGATTTGTGGGGCAGGAAAAAAGCCCCATAATCCTTTTTTATTTTCAATAAGTTTTCAACAGCGATAAAAATTATACAAAGCGAAACTTTAAATAATAAAAACGATTATTGTAAACTATACCCAAATTACACCAGAATTGTCCCCAAATTTTGCTAAATCGTTGGGATGGAAAATCTGGAC
>NZ_FZMP01000070.1 GCF_900196725.1 Candidatus Methanoperedens nitratireducens
CGGAACTACGACCGATCGGAAGTACTGTTGATTCAATAAGTTTATTATGGCTCTAGATTATTAATCATCCTAAATTCAATCGACAGCTAAAAAGTAATTTACTAAGAAATTGATTAAACACAACTAAATTTGTTCAAGCCTATGATATATCCAACCGGAACACCAACACAGCCCGAGGTAATCGCCGTGGCTTTATCTAAACTCAATATCAAACCCGCCGATGTATTTGTGGATATCGGCTGCGGGAGCGGCTCTGTATCGATAAGTGCTGCGCGTCTGGCGAAACGGGTGTATGCTATCGATAGCAGGGACGAGGCTGTTCGCGCAGCAACAGAAAACATAAAGGAATGCGGTCTGACCAACGTACAGGTTCTAAAGGGCGAAGCCACACAACTGCTTCCAGATCTGGAAGTTGACTGCGCATTTGTTGGGGGGAGTAAAAATTTAGAGCAAGTCCTTGAAATACTGGCGGAAAAAGTCCCGAGATTTGTAGTCAGCGCGGTAAGGATGGAAACAGTTTTTTCCGCGCTTGAGATAATGAAAAAGAACAATGTGTTCAAAGAACTGTTACAGATACAATTATCAAGAGGGAACGAGCTTGCAGGAGGCACTATGCTAAAACCTGAAAACCCTGTTTTCCTGCTCGTGGGTGGTGGCTCATGCTGATCGGGGTAGGTCTTGGTCCCGGCAGTCCCGACCTCCTGACCCTGGCTGCAATAAAAGCCCTGAAAAACAGCAGGAAAGTGTTTGTCCCGGGAAAATTAGCGGCTGAACTTGTGGCGCCTTATGCAAAAGCTGAGATTCTGGATTTTCCCATGATACAGGATAAAACAGAACTCTTAAAGATGTGGGAGAACAACGCCAATAAAGTAGCAAATGAAGCAGGGAAAGGTACCGTCTCTTTTGCTGTTATCGGTGACCCTAACTTCTTTTCTACGTTCTCACACTTGCGGCGGACTATCAAAGAGAAATACCCGGATATCGAGATCACCACAATTCCAGGCGTGAGCGCCATAACAGCCCAGGCAGCCAGGACCGATACAAGTATCGAAGGCTCGTTTACCGTTAGCGACGGCTCACCTGTGCGGACAAAAATAATCCTGAAAACAAAGCATCCAGAAAATACCAGGGAAAAATTAACCGCAGAAGGATTCGATGAGTTCATCTATGCAGAGCGCCTGTTCATGGAAAACGAAAAGGTAACACATGAAATCCCGCAGAACGGCGATTATTTCAGCATTTTGGTAGCAAAGAAAAGCAAAAAGGCAGCAGAAAAAAAAGTCGTATATTTTGTGGGCGCAGGTCCCGGCAATCCTAAATATATCACAGTAAAGGGGCGCGAACTCCTTGAATCGGCAGACCTCGTAATGTACACGGGTTCGCTGATCAACCTGGAGATATTAGATTATACGCAGGGGAAAAAAATCGACAGCCACGGAATGAAGCTTGAAGATATTATAGACATGCTGGCAAAAAACGTGGAAGCAGGAAAGACAGTTGTAAGGCTGCACAGCGGCGACCCTTCATTGTACGGGGCGATCATCGAGCAAATAGATGGGCTGAAAAAATGCGGAATAAACATAGAGATTATACCTGGCGTGACTTCACTTTTCGCAGCAGCCGCTGCGCTTCGGACCCAGCTTACGTTAAACGGGATAACAGAGACATTGATAATCACGAGACCCGCCGGAGAGACGCTTGAAAAAGATTCTATCCATGAACTCTCACGGCATAGTGCCACGATGGCGATATATCTTGGCACACACAAACTGCGGGAAATAATGAGAAAAGTGGCTTATCCGAAAGATACTCCCGCTGCCGTTGTGTACCATGCTTCATGGGATGATGAGAAAGTTATTCTGGGCACTGTTGGTGATATTGCCGACAGAGCAGAGGCTCTGGGAATTGATAAGTCTGCAATGATAATTATAGGTAATGTGCTTTCACCGGAGAACTACAAGAGGTCGCATTTGTATGGGTGAACTCGCAATTATCACTTTTCCACGCAGTCTGGTCATCGCTGAAAAGATACAGAAATTCCTCGGCGGAGAGATCATCCCTTACTCGAAAGATGCTTTCAAACTGGCTTTTGAGTATGATTCGATAATAGCCATAATGGCAACGGGGATAGCTGTCAGGAACATCGCCCCTCTTATACATGATAAATGGGAAGACCCTGCTGTCGTTGTCATTGATTGCGGGATGAATTTTGCCATACCCATACTTGGCGGGCACCATGGGGGAAATGAACTGGCAAAAAAACTGGCAGGCATTGGGATGGCTCCTGTAATAACAACCGCTACCGAAGCAAACGGAAAAGTATCGGTTGAGAGTATTGCACAAGCCCTCGGAAGCAGGATAGCCAACAGGGAATCAACGAAAAAAGTGAATACTGCATTGCTGGATATGGATATTGAAATCCTGTGCATAAAAGGTCCGAAAATCGTTCTTGTGGACGATGATGTGAGCGTGTTGAAAAGATACGGGCTTGTGGTGGGTATCGGCGCAAACCGCGGTGTCAGCCAGAATGAAGTCATGGAGGCGGTAAGGAGCGGACTGGCTGAAATCAATGCCTGCATCGACGACGTAAAATACTTTGCATCGGCGATGATCAAGGAAAACGAGCAGGGTATCATCGATGCGGCAGCCTCGTTCGGGAAAGAATTGAAGTTCGTATCCCATGAACTCATTAATTCAATAAAGGCTCCAACACATTCGAAGGCGAAAGTCCTCGGATTGAACGGGGTATGCGAACCCGCAGCTCTTGCGCTCTCAGAAGAAAAGAAACTGCTGCTTAAAAAGAGGATATACGGGAATGTCACGATCGCTGTCGCAAGGTAAACTGTACATAGTTGGCATAGGTCCGGGTGCTGTCGAATATCTCACGAAGAAAGCTGAGAAGGCGCTGCTTGGGTCTGAATACGTCGTCGGTAACGGTACGTATCTTGACCAGATGGCTGAAGTAATTAAAGGTGCAAAGATCATAAGAAGCGGAATGGGTGGCGAGGTTGAACGCGCGAGGAAGGCAGTCGAACTATCAAGAGAGCATGTTGTTTCGATAATCAGCGGCGGGGATGCCAATGTATATGGAATGGCAGGGCTGGTGCTTGAGGTAGCAGAGAAGGAAGGCGATGTAGAGGTGGAGATAATCCCTGGCGTTACGGCGCTCAGCGCTGCCGCTTCGCTCCTCGGGGCGCCTGTGGTTTCCGACTTTGCTGTAATCAGCCTGAGTGACCTCCTGACGCCGACAGATGTGATAGAGCGCAGGCTGAACAGCGCAGCTGAGGCGGACTTTGTAATTGCCATATATAACCCGAAAAGCAGGAACCGCAGGCAGAATTTCGGGAAAGCGGTAGAGATCATACGAAAATACAGGAGCGACGATACTCCTGTAGGAATTGTGAAAAATGCAACGCGGGAAGGGGAGACTGTTATTACTACCACTCTTGGGAAAATCATGGACTATAATGAAACTATAGATATGAGCACTCTTGTGCTCATCGGGAACAGCGAGTCAAGGCTGTGGGGCAACAGGATAATAACGCCGCGGGGATACCAGAGGAAATATGAGTATTGATTTTGGTGCGCGTACCAGGGAAGCAAGGGAGATCAATGAAAAAAGCCGGGCGATGGTACGCAAGATTGTAAAAGGCGATACTCCTGAGGACAGGATAAGGCAGCGCTGCGTGATAGCAACCGGCGACCCTGCGTTTGCCGACCTGATGAGGTTCAACAACGAGCCGATAAAAGCAGGGATTGAGGCAATCAAAAGAGGCGCGGTTATATTTACGGACATAAGAATGGCGCAGGTGGGGATAACGAAGCGCGGGCACAACTGCGATGTGAGATGTGTGCTTGATGCAGGAGGCGAAATTGCAGAGAATACCGGTGCAACGAGAACATCGGCAGGCTTCATGGCGCTGGAAAAGGAGCTTGAGGGCGCGATAATCGTTATCGGAAATGCGCCCTCGGCTGCACTGATAGTATGCGGGATGATCGAGGGGGGATTAAGACCGGCGCTGCTTGTGGCTACGCCCGTGGGTTTTGTGAACGCGGCTGAATCAAAAGAGCGTGTGAGGGCGCTGGATGTGCCGTCCATTACATGCGTGGGGACAAGAGGAGGGACGCCGGTGGCGGTGGCGGTGGTGAATGAGCTGGTTGAGATGGCGGTAGAATAAACGGTGATACCTTCAGTAACTTTTTATAATATTCAAATAATTAGTTTATTAAAGTAGAACAGTGCATAATACTATGATTTATGCTAATTTCATTATGGAGGAAGTAGAGATTTCATGAAAAAAAAGTCAGAATCCATCTACGAAAAAAGCCTCGAACGCCTAAAATCTGTAGTTCTTGATACTTTAAGGGGAGAAGATGTTATGATAATCCTTTTTGGTTCAAGAGCAAGGGGAGACTTCGACAGGCGATCGGATATAGACATCGGGATAGTACCTAAGAAAAAATATGACAAAAAAAAATTAATTCTTTTAAAAGAAAAACTTGAGGATATGAATATTCCATATAAAATAGACTTGGTGGATATTTCTAAGGTTTCAGAGGTTTTCAGAGATAAAGTACTGAAAGAAGGGAAGATATGGAAAAGCTGACAATAGTAGCAGAAGATACAAAAAAGGCATTGGGAACTTTAAAAGAAATAATAAATACTCCCTATTCCGTAATAGTCCGGGATGCGACCATACAGAGGTTTGAATACAGCTTTGAGATATTCTGGAAATTTGTAAAAGAATATTTGAGAGTTAAAGAAGGGATAATATGCAACTCTCCAAAATCATGCTTCAGGGAAGCTTTTAATGTGAAATTACTCACAGAGGAAGAGACTGTAACTGCCCTTGAGATGACGGATGACAGGAACCTGATATCTCATACATACCATGAAGAGGTAGCGGAAGAAATATACCGGAAAATTAAGGGATATTCTAAACTTATGGAGAAGGTATATCGGAACCTGATTGAAACTTGAGAATAGCACTCAAATTTTTGTTGATATTAATCTGTGAGTCTTCTCCCTTGAAAATCACTTAAACAGCCCTCTTAACTCCCACAGCAGCTTCGGATTCTTCTTGAACAAAGCAAGCAAAAAAGCCGGCAGCGCCATCTTACTGACATCCACTCCATCAAGTGAATGTGCAAGCTGGTTTAACTGCTCATCCGAGAATTTAATGAGCAGGTTTTTGACCTGCAGGGATTTACTTATCTCTTTTCCGATGGTAGCGCGCCATTTATCCTCGTATTCTTTTAAGGTCTTAACTGAATAATCCCCTTTTTCTTTTGCTTTTAAGCAAACCTCCCCTGCCATCTGCCCTGCGTCCATGGCATTAGTAATGCCTCCGCCGGTCAGGGGATCAGACTGCCTTGCGGCATCGCCTACAAGTATCAGCCCATCGCTCACTGTCCGTTTGATCGGTCCGCTCACCGGAACGCCGCCGACCACGATTTCAACTATCTTGGCCTGCGGCATATATGTATCCACGAACCTATGGATCAGTGATATTGCCCTCACGTCACCTGATTTGCTTCCAAGGATACCGATTCCAACGTTCGCCGTATGCTCCCCTTTCGGGAACACCCACACGTATCCGCCAGGGGCGTAATTACTTCCAAGATAGAACTTGCTGTAATCTCCAGGGTCGATGTTTGAAACCAGGAACTGCGCGCAGGTCTCGATATCAACGGGTTTTAATGCAGTATTTATTCCTCCCCACCTTCCCACTTTCGATTCGACACCGTCTGCCCCGATGACTATGTCAGCCCTGATGTCACGGGTTTCACCCATGTACATAGCCTTTATTCCTGCAATTTTCCCATTTGATCTTAATAGCTCAGTGGCTCTTGTTTTTACCATGACCTCGGCGCCTGCCATGGCAGCCTGCTGCGCCAGGGCACGGTCAAAGACTTTTCGCTCAAGAGTGTAACCGGCTTTCGGGTTGGACGCATCCTCGGACATTTTGACCTGTGTCCCATCGGGGGCGATTAATACGGAGCCTTTTACCTCGGCTGCTATCCATCTTTTATCAGGTGCGATATGCTTTTTCAGGGCATCCCTTCCGACACCTTCGGCGCACCTCACAGGGTCGCCTATCTCCTGCCTTTTCTCGATCAGCAGGACATCAAGCCCCCCTTGAGCGCATGTTTTCGCGGTTATCGAACCGCCGGGTCCGGCTCCAACGACGATAACATCGTATCTGTCATTCATCTAACAACCACCAGCGCGCCCACGGGGCAAATCTTTGCACAAATTCCGCAACCGGTGCAGTTTTTATCGACCTCTATCCAGGTCTCGACAAGTTCAAGCGCACCCTCAGGACAGACGCCGACACACGCACCACAGTATCCGCATTTATAACGATTTACATTAACGCTCATAAATCTTTATCTGGTAATGCAGTTAGCACATATAAATATTATGAAGGTCTTCTAACTTTCAAAAAGCAGGTCATGCAATGGGCCCGCTGCGATTTGAACGCAGGACCTCTCGGTTATCAGCCGAGCGCTCCACCTGGCTAAGCTACGGGCCCGGAATTATCGCCAATATAACGGCATGTGATTTAAATCTTGTCTTTAAACCGCAGGAGCTTTTGGCTTCTACATCTTCCTGTAGATGAGCCCAAGTGCAAGACCTGCCATAAATCCCCCGATATGCGCCCAGTATGCCGGCAATTGCGCCGCTTGCCCCCACGCTGGGTATCCGGGAGGCAGGATATACGGCTATCTGGGCAAATGCCGCAGCCAGACCGGATAACAGGTAAAAAAAGTGAACAGAGATAGAGAGTTCGAAGAAAAAGACTATTTACAAATTAATCGATACCTTTATCATAATCTATGCACTATGCAGCACATGCTTTCGGGCCGGTAGCTCAGGGGTAGATCGCTCCCTTGGCATGGGAGAGGCCTCGGGTTCAAATCCCGACCGGTCCATTTTTGTTAATAGATAGAAATATATATTTATCGACCTTCAGCCTTATATTCATAGACGGCATTATCGGCAGGCTATTATTCACCTGTACTGAGGAGGTGATTAACGATGTGGAGAAATGTTCTATTTGATGAAGGGCGCAATATCGCGAAAAGGGCGGAGAGAGCCCAGGAAGCAGGGGATCATGGTCTTGCAAGAGAACTCTACCTCAGGGCTATTACAAAGTTCAGGGAAGCGTCCGAGATAAGCCAGGATTTCAAAGAGATCGGTGTTCTCAGGAGCCTTGTAAGTTATTATACTGACCGCGTGGGCGCCCTTGAAAATGAAACCGGCTATGATAATGTTCGGGGTTCCCGGCTGGCTTTGAAACCTCCTGAGAAAGTGACGCCTGCTTCTGATGAAAAAGAACTGCTCAGGGGAAGCGGGGTTTCGGAGCAGGTTTTTAAGACCGTGCTCTCTATTGCGATCGAAATAAGCCGCGAGGGCAGGGAGGGACATGCCATAGGCACAGCCTTTCTTATCGGCGATGCGGCAAATGTCATGGCTAAATCCAGGCAGCTCGTATTGAACCCCTTTGAGGGTCACAGCAGGGGGAATAGGATGATCACCGATTCCGAAACCCGTGATGACATCAAAGAGTTCGCGCAACTGGATGGTGTTTTCGTAATAGCTGCCGATGGTGCGGTCGAGGCTGCAGGCAGGTATATTACCATAGATACGGGAATAATAAAGTTACAGAGAGGGCTGGGGACAAGGCATTCTTCTGTTGCAGCCATTACTTCGGCGACACACGCACTTGGGATAGTGGTTTCCCAGAGCGGCGGGATTATCAGGATATTTAAGGACGGGATGATAGTTTTCACGCTCAAACCCTGATATTCGAAACATTCATGTCCCTTATTGACCTTTGGGAGTAACAAAATTTATTTAAAAATATACAGGGCGCTAAAAAATGGTAGACATCCGGCCTTTTAAGGCAACGATACTCAAACCTGGACTTGCAATAGATAAGCTTGTCTGCCCGGTCTATGACACCATAGATGCCGCTCAATACCAGAGGTTCGCCTCGGAAAAAAATAACATCATCCATGTGACAGCGAGAAGAAAGGACACGGACAGGGACGAGTTCATAGAGCATGCTAAAAAGAATCTTGACCGATTTATAGATTCAGAAGTACTTGTTGAAAGGGAGAGACCGGCATTTTACATTTACGGTATTATGTACACGTTGCAGCCGGAAGTTCTCGCCGAGCTTCCTGAAAAGGACAGGAGAAGCCGGTATTTTGCCTTCGGGCTTGTAACTCTGGCAAAGGTCGAAGATCTCGGGAAAGGGAACATCGCCGGGCATGAGAACATATTTGAGATAAATACCAGGGAGCGCTACAGGTTGATGAAAGCCTGCATGATGAACTTCTCGCCAATCGCAGCAGAATACAGCATGCTTGACCATGCATTGAACAACCTCTTTGAAGAATACCTGGAGTTTCGGCGCCCGGATTTCGTGCCCAACCCCGAGAAGCCGCCGCTGGTGGACGTTACTCTTAACGGCAGCAGGCATTTATTGTGGGAGGTCACTGACAGGACTGTTGTCGATAAGATCACGAAAATCGTTTCAGGGCTGAAGCTTCTCATACTCGACGGGCATCACAGATACACCGCCTCGAACATGATGCGGGAAAAAGACGGCATTGAATATACTATGATGATGCTGATGGAGGGAGAAGACAGGGCTCTCTTGCTGCTCCCCTGGCATCGGGCTGTGAGGAATTTTAGCCGTGAGAATCTTGCCCGGAAGATAGACGAGAAATTTAAAATCGTATGGCAAAGCGATAAAAACAGTGAGGAGTTCTATTCACAGCTGAGACATCGCGGCAGTGAGTTCGATGTAAGGCTCGGGATGTACGACGGGGAAAAGTTCAGCGTCCTGAAGGCTGATGAGAAATCGGTGCTTGAACTCTCAAAAAAGCGCGGCGAGGTAGCAGGGCTTGACCTTATAGTCCTGCACGACTGGCTTATCAATCCGTTGATCAGGGGAAGACCTGAGGAGGATGTATCGTTCAATGCAAGCCCGGCTGAGGCTGTGGCGCGCGTCGATAGCAAGGAGTTCGATGTGGCTTTTCTGTTGAATAAAATATCTATCAAGGACGTTGAGAGAAAAGCGTTCGTTGAGCGGCGGAATTTTCCCCAGAAGTCCACGCTTTTCCTGCCGAAAGTGGCGGAGGGGATTGTGATGAGGAGGATAGAGTAAGAGCTAAGGTCAGGCTCTTAAGTGCCACTACCGCACTCCATACAGTGCCTCGATTCTGCTAATACCCTCTTACTTAAGTCATACAACCAGCCCGTGCACCCTCAGCATATGTAACTCCTGGAAGGCTTTGTCGGCAGGGAGGCTGGCATCGCACCAGGCGCATCTAATCAGTCCCTTATATGATCCATTATAGGTCGTTTTTCTCTTGTCCTGCATAGTACAAACCTCATTCACCGGTATCCTGACACAAAAGAATAAGTGCTCAAGATTTATCAGCATGGGAACCATTAGTAAAAATGAGGCTATAGCCATTGAAAACTCCAGAAAAATCAAGGGAAATATATGACCGATACCAAAAAGTTAAAAATAAATATTGAGCCGCCCCATAAAACCATAGAGCTTATGCTACCTTCCCGGGCAGGAGAGCTTGAGGCGCTCCTCACGCTCCTGTACCTGAGCCTTTTGGAGATACTCCTGCAGCGGTTATCTGCCATCCGCATCCGCTCTATGGCGGCTCGATGCACACCAAGGTAGTGGTCACAGCTTCCCATGCGTTCCTCGATCTCGGCATGCCTTCCCTGCGCTTTAACTTCCGCGGAGTGGGGAGGAGCAGCGGAAAATACGATGAAGGCAGGAGAGCAGGACGATGTCAGGGCGGCTATAAATTACATGGCAGGGAAGTACAGGAAGCTTGATAAGCTCATACCCGTCGAAAAGGCAGAAGAGATTTATTCAGGGCTCCCTGAACCGAAGGAGCTTGTTAAGATCGAAGGCGCAGACCACTTTTTTACGGGAAAGCTGAATGAACTGGCTGGGGCGGTGCGCGGT
Source organism: Candidatus Methanoperedens nitratireducens (assembly GCF_900196725.1). Taxonomy (GTDB): domain Archaea; phylum Halobacteriota; class Methanosarcinia; order Methanosarcinales; family Methanoperedenaceae; genus Methanoperedens; species Methanoperedens nitroreducens_A. The sequence continues at coordinate 10,011 of NZ_FZMP01000070.1, forward strand.
TTGACTGAGGAATATTTAATTGCTTAGTGTATTCCTTCAAGTTCCAGCAGTCTCTTTTTTACGTCCACTCCCCCTGAGTATCCACCAACACCGTTCTTAGCCACGACCCTGTGGCAGGGAACAACTATCGGGATGGGATTGCTTGCAAGCGCCCTTCCAACCGCGCGATACGCTTTGCTACCTATCCTTTCTGCAAGCCCGGAATACGTGATCGTTTCACCATATTTGATTCTTCTTAACTCGTCCAGCACTTTTTGCGTGAAAAGTGAAAGCCCTGATATATCCACATCGCATGAGAATTCTTTTTTTTCACCACTGAAATACTGCTCAAGTTCAAAGGTGGCATCGAATGTTCTCTTCTCTTTTAGACTATTTTTGCTTTTGATGAACCTGATAGAACTCAGCCTGGTTTTATATGTTAATTTCACATAACAATCAAGAGGCTGCGCAAAGATTATGTCGGTATTGCCGGTCATTGTTTAACAATAATCCGCAACTGTAATAAAACCCGATGGCTTCAACCAAAACATTTATCAGATTTGGTAACAAATCTAATACAGATGTCACAATTTTATAGCATTATCACAGAAATGCTGGCGCACCAGCAGATGTCGATAAGCAGGATTGCGAGAGAATTGAAAAAAAGCGGTTATGACCAGCACAGGCTGATACTTACGGGCTATCTTCGTGCGCTGTATGACACAGGACTCCTCGAGGAAATGGACATCCCTCCCTCAAAAGTATATACCCTGAAAGCAGGTCTGAAAAAAGATATATACGGTATCGTAAAAGAGCACCTGGAAGACATCGATGCCTCGGAGCGGCTGGAAGTCGGTGTCTATATCCTCACATCCCTTTTCCACAGACCATGCTTCAAATACGAGCTTGAGCTTCTCGGGATAGAAGCTCAAAAGACAAGGAACGTAAAGGAGTCCAGGGACTCACGACTCAAAGAGCACAGGGCTGCAGTAACGCGGATTAGGATACCGCAAGATGACCCGGCATTTGAGCTCAGCGGGGATGCCAGCAACGTGCTTGCACGGGGAAATGAGGTGCTGATAGAGATTATTAATCAACTGATCGACCTTGACGGGTTAAAGGCGAAGTACCAGCAGACTAAACTTGCCTGAATTTAAGCGTCTGCTGAATTTTTTCTTTTTCCAATGGCATTTACAGGCAAGACATTATAAAATATTTATATATGAAAGTTATTTAAAGATGGATTTATTATTATACTCATAATGATGTAAATGCGCCCTTATAACATATCATGAACCGGGGATGTGATATAATAGCAGAAACACGTATACTGGTCGTCGAAGATGAATGTATTGTTGCAGAAGATATCAGAAGAACGTTGCAGAATATGGGATATTATGTCCCGGCAACGGCATCATCCGGGGAAGAGGCGATCAAAAAGTAGAGGATATTGGTCCGGATTTAGTGCTGATGGATATTGTACTGCAGGGTAAAATGGACGGAGTTGAGACTGCTAGGCAGATATCCTCTAGTTTTAACACTCCTGTTATATATCTTACCGCCCATTCAGACAAAGCAACACTTGAGAAAGCGAAAATAACAGAGCCGTTCGGGTATATTATTAAACCATTCAGAGAAAAAGAACTGAAAATGGCTATTGAAATAGCTCTTTTCAAACATGAGGCTGAAAATAAATTAAAAGAGAGCAAGGAGTGGCTTTCTACAATACTGGGAAGCATCAGCGATGCGGTGATTGCCACAGACCCTGAAGGCTATGTGAAATTCATGAACGCTGTTGCCCAATATCTGACGGGATGGAGGATAGAGGAAGCCAAGGGATTGCCTCTTAGAAAAATAGTCAATATTATAAGCGAAAAAGCTTGTGAACTTCCTGTAGATCTCATTGATGATGTGAGCGGCGAAGGAGCTGTTAAGAACTATCAAACTGTACTATCTTCCAGGGAAGAAAAGAAAATACCCATTGAAATCAGTAGCGCGCCAATCAAAGATGGTAAAGGGAATACCATCGGTACAGTTATGGTCTTTAAGGATATCACGGAGCGCAAAAGGGCTGAAGAAGCGCTACGTGAGAGCGAGAAATGTTACCAAACACTGGCAGAATTATCCCCTGTCGGAGTACTCCATAACGATGCGCAAGGTCGTTGCATATACGTCAATGACCAGTTATGCGAGATTACAGGTTTGACCCCCGAACAGTTGTATGGGCTTACATGGTTGAAAGCATTACATCCGGAAGATCGTGACCGTGTGCTCGATGAGTGGAGCGATGCCCAACAGAAAAAAATACCTTTTCACTCGGAATATCGTTTCCAGCGTCCAGATGGTGTAGCAACCTGGGTAATCGGGCAGGCGGTTGCAGAGATGGGCAATGGCGGAGAAATCCTCGGCTACGTCGGGACTGTTACCGACATCACAGAGCGCAAGAGAGCTGAAGAGGAAATCCAGAGAAGAGCTCAAATCCAGGCTTCGTTCAATAAATTGCTCAGGATTTCTTTAGAAAATATTTCACTTGAGGAAATACTGGAAAAGGTTATCGATCATCTGACTTCTATTCCCTGGCTTGCACTGGAATCCGTAGGAGGCATCTGGATGACAGATGATGACTCGGATGTGCTGGTATTGAAAGCACAACGGGGATTGCCGGAGTCACTGCAGACCGTATGCGCCCGCGTTCCGTTTAGCAGGTGTATTTGTGGTCGGGCAGCATCATCCGGCAAAATAGAGTTTGTTAATAGTATAGACGAACATCATGAGAATATATACCAGGGGATAACTCCTCATGGTCATTACTGTATCCCGCTTGTATCTTCAGGCAGAGTAATCGGGATAATCAACCTGTACCTTAAAGAGGGACATTGCCGGGATGAAAAGGAAGAGGATTTCCTCCATGCGATAGCCGATGTGCTTGTAGGAATGATTCAGCGCAAGCAGGTAGAGGAGGCTCTAAAATACTCAAGTGAATTCTCCAGTACAGTACTTGACAGCATGAATGATGCCCTCTGCATAATCGATGCTAATGATCTCAGTATAGTGGGAGCTAACAGTGTTTTCTTAAGAGAATTAGGGCTGAGTGAAGAATATGTTATTGGTAGAACCTGTTATGAGACAACTCATCACAGACCGAATCCATGTAAACCCCCGAATGATATCTGTCCTCTACTTGAGACCGTAAAAACAGGAAAGCACTCAGTAGTAGAGCATTTGCATTACGGAAGGGACGGTAAAAAGATATATGTAGAGGTCTCTACGTCGCCTATACTGGATGAAAAGGGAAGGATAACACGGGTCGTTCATGTATCCAGGGACATTACCGAACGCAAGCTGGCGGAAGAGCGTCTTAAACAGATAAATATCGAGCTTAAAAAAGCCGATAAACTTAAAACACAATTTTTAAGCATAGTTTCCCATGAGCTGAGGACGCCTATTACGCCCATGAACGCGCAGCTTCAAATTATACTTGCAGGATTCTTCGGGGAGATTACTGAGAAGCAAAAGATGAGCCTTGATATGATACTGCGGAACACAAGAAGGCTTGACCGGCTGATAGGCGATGTTCTGGACATTTCCAAACTTGAATCCGGGGTGATGAAATTTAACATGACTAAAGCCAGCCTGAACGAAATAGTGGAGAATGCGGTTGAGACCATGAAAATACAAGCCTGGGACAAGAGCCAGAAACTTACACTCAAAGATGATAAGATTCCCGAAGTGACCGTTGATAAGGACAGGATCACCCAGGTCGTCGTGAACCTGCTGAACAATGCGATCAAGTTTACCGATGCGGGTGGTATGATAGAGGTAGAGTTATCAGGCAACGCCGACCACGCGCGTGTGGTTGTCAGGGATAATGGAATCGGGATAAAAAAAGAGGACCAGGTGAGATTATTTACGCCGTTCCAGCAGGTGGATTCGAGCGAATCAAGAAAATATGAAGGATCCGGACTTGGACTTGCAATCTGCAAAAAAATAATCACATACCACGGTGGAAGTATCGGAATAGATAGTAAGCCCGGGAAAGGCTCAACGTTCTATTTTACGATTCCGTATAATTATCAAATCAAAGAAGAAGAGAAGGTGGACTCAAGTTTGTTTGAGAAAATAATGCTAAATGAGGCGTAGAATATGGGAAAGATAATGATTGTGGATGACAACAGGGATATTGCTGAGACTCTAAGAACCATAATGGAGATAGAGAAACATGAGACTGAGTTAGCATCTAACGGCGAGGAATTCCTGAGCAAGGTCGAGAATGTGAACCCTGACCTTGTACTGCTCGATGTGATGATGCCGGGGCTGAAGACGAAAGATATTCTGACAAAGCTGAAGGAGAAAAATCTGGAAAAGCTGAAAATAATGCTTGTTACGGTCGTTCGGTTCTCGGAAGAAGAAAGAAAATTCCTGATGGAACAGTTCAAGATCAGGGATTATGTTACAAAACCTTTCGATGTGCCTGAGCTTGTGAACAGGGTGAGGAATGCGCTTATTTCGTAGGTCGCCATGGTCGGGAACACTGCCATAAAACCGAACACGGGTGAGGGTTATGAAGTGGTCGCTGTAAATTACTGGAAATCCGCGAACAATGAGTTTAAAAGGATAATGCTGGATTTCTGGAACACTCTGTTGTTAATCCACGATTCGCTGGAGTTCAAGGAAATCGTCGGTTTCCTTAACAAAATACCTTATCCCGGGAAAATAATGTATATCTCACTGACAAAAACCAATGATGCTATAAAACCCCATTTTAAAAATCTGAAATCGAAAATCTTTGTTATTGACTGTGTTTCCAGCATGATATTTGAAAAAAAAGGAACTCAGGATTGTCTGTTTGAACAGGCTCCATCGAACCTGAAAGAAATGCTAGAATTGATTGAGAAAGATCTAAAAAATATCAAACCTGATATCATCATACTGGATTCCTTATCACAATTTATCGATTTCTCATCAATATCTACCCTGAAGGGGAGGGAATTGTATGATTTTTTAGATTATCTGAAAAGCAGGTACTCCAGAACTCCTCACAAATTCATTCTCCTGTATGATAATATCCTCTCAAAAGAACTGGCAAATCTACCTACGACGGGTGTGGACGTAATTTTGAAATATGAAGTAATAATGGGCAGGGTTGACTGGAAGGACGACGTATAATCCCTGCTGCTGAATAGTGAATCAAATGAACAAAATAAATCATGCTTTAAAGGTTCTGATAACCATTGTATCAGTATTCCTTATAGGGTATTTCCTTGAATCGTACAGACTGATTTCACCTCAAGTCGGTGACTTTTTTGAAATTTCAACCGAGCTGTTACCATTTGTCCTGTCTTTTTCGATTTTTGTGTTGACCTGGCATGCGTATACCACCAGGAATATGGATAACAATTCTCTTTTCCTGGGAGCAAGCTTGCTTATTATCGGGATTTTTGACATGTATCATATGCTTTCGTATCCCTTCATGCCTGACTTCATCACACCCAACTCCCCGCAAAAAGCAGCCGTTTTCTGGAATGCGGCGCGGCTGATTTCCACTCTGTTGTTCCTTGCAAGCGTATTTATCTATAAAGATTCGTTCCCTCACTGGATCAACAAATCCGTCCTGTTAGTCTCTGTAAATGTTTTCAATGTGGTTTTGCTGAACATAATGCTGCTGTACTCTGACCACCTGCCTAAAATGTATTATCCCGATGGCAGCTTCTCTGCCATATGGATTTCCCTTATAGCTTTAACTTCAATAATTATTCTGTATGCAAGCTACCTGTACTCAAGAAGATTCCGGGATACCGGTCAGAAGAGTAACATTTGTTTGATATACGGTTTCATTATTATAGCTTTTAGTAATCTGGTTTACTTCTATTATGATTATTCAGCACACTTACTTCTTGCCGCAGGTTATTTCTTCATTTACCTTGCCCTGTTCAAGTCATCTGTAGAGCAGCCTTATGAAAAACAGGTCGTGACAGAGAAAGAACTTCGGTGTGAGACTGAGGAAAAGTACCGCAGTTTATTTGAGAATGCATCAGATGCTGTCATAATGGTAGATATTAAGGATAATGTTACCTCCTGGAATATAAGTGCAGAGCGAATGTTCGGATGGACCGCAGAGGAAGCTATCGGGAAAAAGAATACACAACTGATAGTACCCGGAGACCTCGTACAGGATAAAGACCTGTTTAGTTATCAGGCAAAATCTGGTAAATCCGTAAGCGGAATAGAGACAGTACGAATCCGAAAGGATGGTACCAGATTAGAAGTAAGTCTGACCATCTCACCTATACGCGATGCAAATCAGAATGTTATCGGTTTTTCAAGTATAATCAGGGACGTATCAGAGCGAAAGCGAACAGAGAACCAGATCAAGCAATCCCTTAAAGAAAAAGAAATACTCCTGCGCGAGATCCATCACAGGGTTAAAAACAATATGCAGATCATCTCAAGTCTTCTCAGGCTCCAGTCAGGATACGTCAAGGAAGAAAAGTACCTTGAAATGTTCAAGGAGAGCCAGAATAGAATAATATCTATGTCCCTTATCCATGAGAAGATCTATCAGTCGGATGATTTTTCAAGAGTTGATTTTAAGGATTATACCGCTGATATGGTAGATAGGTTATTCCAGGCATATGGGTTTGATGACAGGAGAGTTGTACTGGATATCGATGCCGAAGATGCCCTGCTTGATATCGATTCTGCCATCCCGTGCGGATTGATAATCAACGAGCTTGTTACTAATTCTTTAAAACATGCATTTCCTGACGGCAGGGCAGGAGAAATTAAAATCGCCCTTCACAGGACCGACGATACTGAAATCGAGCTTATAGTCGGCGATAACGGCATCGGTTTTCCTGAGGACGTGGATTTTAGAAAAACAGAATCGCTGGGTTTGCAACTGGTTACTCTACTGGTAAATACCCAGCTTGAAGGTGAGATTAAGCTGAACCGAAGTCAAGGAACTGAATTTCAAATTAAGTTTAAAGGAGCGAAATAATGGTAGAAATAAAAATAATGATAGTTGAAGATGAAAGTATTGTTGCAGAGGATATACGAAGAACTCTGATAAAACTGGGATATGCCGTTCCTGCGGTCGCATCTTCAGGTGAAGTGGCTATTAAGAAAGCAGGGGAGCATGTCCCGGATCTGATCCTTATGGATATTATGCTGAAAGGCGGGATGGACGGGATAGAGACTGCAAAACAAATACGATCCAGATTCAATATTCCTGTTGTATTTCTCACGGCTTATTCGGATGAGAAGATACTGGAGAGGGCAAAATTAACGGAACCGTTCGGGTATATTATAAAACCGTTCAAGGAGCGGGAATTAAAGATGAACATCGAGGTAGCCCTTTATAAGAACAAAATGGAGATACAGTTAAAAGAAAGCAAGGAGTTCTATGAAAGTGTACTGGAAGGCATTGTTAACGGCGTCTGGGTAACAGATAAAAAAGATGTGATATGCTATGCAAATAAAGGTGCGATGACGTTCATGGGAAAAAACATCCCTCAAGTTATCGGTGCGGTAGTTTTAAAAGATCTCCCGGAAATCTTCGTGCCATATTATTTGAAAGCGAAGGACAGCCGGCAGCCTTTCTATTACCAGGGTGTTCCATTTGGTATGTCGGACGGGAACCAGAGGTATCACTCGGGATGGTTAATACCCCGGATTAAAAACGGAAGTTTCGAGGGCATGATATGTACAATCGAGAGCATACCTAAGTACGATACGCCAGGCGTTTAGGTTGGAAAGACTATATACGACATAAATACTAACCTACAAATGGGTTTTTAATATGGAGTGCCTTGAAACCATTAAAGGAAGACGGTCGATAAGGAGGTTTAAAGATACCCCTGTAGAAAAGGAAACGATTGAAGAACTGCTTAGCGCCGCGCAGATGGCGCCCTCGGCAGGCAACCTCCAGGCGCGGGATTTTGTAGTCGTCATGGACAAAATCACAAAACAAAAACTGGCAAAAGCTGCGCTTGACCAGTCGTTCATCGACCAGGCTCCTGTCGCTATCGTTGCCATCGCGAATATCGAGCGCTCATTCCGCATATACAGGTCGCGGGGAGAACTTTATGCAATCCAGGACGCAACAGCGGCAATTATGAACCTTCTTCTTGCAGCTCATTCAAAGGGGCTTGCGACATGCTGGGTGGGAGCTTTTGATGAATACGCTGTCAGCGAGCTTCTGGGGCTGCCGCAGCGGGCGACGCCTGTGGCTATAATCCCGGTCGGGTACTCGGATGAAAAACCTGCGGCGACGCCAAGGATGGGGTTGGAAAAAGTAGTTCACTGGGAGACGTGGTGATTGTTGCAATATATCCGAGATCATTCACGGTCTTTGCGATATCTTGCGGCGTCACTATTGCCGGATCATACTCCACGACTGTCATCCTTTCACTCAAAGTTATTTTATTTGTTAATCAGATGCTTTATTTGATTTTGACAGAAATCCTCTTTCTCGTTACAGGTATTAATTTTTTCCACTCAATAGTGCAGTCATTTTCTATCTTAAATTCCTCGGTTGTCGAATTGGGTGAGTTCCCATTAACCTCATAAATATAAAGTCCTTTTTCGCCGTCGATCGCCATAACAAACTCTCTGTCGCCAACAGTTTTTAATTCTACTCCGGATACTTTTCTCAGGGCTTCCAGAATACTGGCGCCTCTGTGAAGCTTGATCTCGTATGAATCGGCAAGTTCATCAAGCGTATTATACACATTTTTCATTTTACTACCAAGGACATGCGTTTTACCAAACTTTCTTATTTCAATTAAACCAGATTTTTCCAGAAGTTTTGAATGTTTAGCCACTACAGGAACTGAGAGATTCAATTCTCTTGCAAGACCGGTGATATGCATTTCTCTCTTAGCCAGTATCCTCAGCATCTTCAGCCGCGTAGTACTGCTGAGTGCTTTAAAAACATCGTTATCCATATGGATAACAACTATTGCTTGAAAGATTAAATATTTTATCTCTTGAGCGTTTATCCAGCTTAATAGAGGAATTATAATGACGGAAATGAGCAATGAATATGGGTATGAATATAGATACGAATTGGATTATGTAATGCTCGCAAGGCTTGCTGTAATTTTCCTGGCGGTCGCCCTTGCGATTTATATAATAGGATTTGCAAACTTTGAAAGCTTCCCGGCACTGCATGAGGGTTTCCATGACCTACGCCACGCAGCAGGCTTCCCCTGCCATTAAAAGCTCGCTGGATTTTTTATCAATCCTGAAAGCAGGGATTGTAACAGGTATAGTTGCAGGCACATCCCTGGGAGGACTTCTACTTTTATTTCTAACACCAATCATATTGGAAGCAGAGACGTATGAAGTCCAGATACCTGATTCTCATCCATTAATTCCAAGGAATGTTGTTCATTTCTGGACTTTTGCTGGAGCAATAATGCTTGGAATTCTCTACTCTATAATATTTACATTCGTGTACACTCTGGTTCAATACAGAATTCCTGTAAAAAACGCTCAATTTAAAGGTCTCATACTGGCTTTAAACGGTTTCCTGGTGGCAGTGCTCGTTCCTTCTCTCTATCTGCCGCCTAACCCGCCTGGCATAGAGACCTCGCTGTCTGTGATGACAAGGCAGAGCATCTTTTTCGCAATAATCATCGCAGGGATTCTTGCTTCTATAGTCTTCTGGATGATCTATTCACGTGTATCCCGAAGATATAGTCCCATATCAGGACTTTTGATAGGAGCTTTTGCTTTTGTTGTCATAATAATTACTGTATTCTTATTGTCTCCCTCTAATTCCAACATACCTTCAGTCCCTTCGGATCTGCTATGGAAATACAGGGTTGAAAATCTTGGAGCCATGTTTGCTTTCTGGGCAATTATGGGAGTTATGGTAAATAGCATGCTGGATCATTTCGGACCGCACGTTAGATCAGTGCTCCATCTCTAATACAAGGGCTCCTACGTAGTTGCAGTGCCTGCATTGATACTGATAGCCAGTCTTAAGACCCAGGTAATATGATATTTCGGTGGAGCCGCAGACAGGACAGACCAGGATACGCTTTCCCCTGGGCACCTTTTTTTCCTCAAGCATCTCCTTTTCAAGAGCATCGAAATCATCTTCAGTCAAATCATCTTCAGTCATATGTATCACTTATTAATTTCAGACTATAAAAATCAACAGGAGATACAGCTATTTACAGTTATTGCTGCATACTCCTGCTGTTACATTATTTTAATGAGCCCGCGCAGCCATAGGCACGGTGTACATCCACAGGGCTATTGCACCAAACAGTACTATCAGTGCTACATACGGCAGCACCGATGACCTTGAGCTTGGGTTATTAAGTGATATCCTGTGCGCTGTATATATAGCACCAATAACGCCAAGTACTGTGAGTATATATTGAATAACCTGTATCGTGGGCATGTTCAAGATAGATAGATTCCCGGTTATATTTACTCCGATAAGCGATGCTGAGGTGTATATCACAGAAAGCCCTTCTCCAAGGAAATGTTTTGAATTATGGGCAAGATGTATACCGAGTCCCAGGGGGATGAAAGAATAGCCAAAGCGAATGAAGTTAGAACGCAGTGTTTCTCCAAGACCTATGGTAGATGGATAACTTATCTCTGCGGTCTGGTCTGGTATCATATCAGGCTTTAGCGTATCTCCTGAGATTATGCTTGACACAAAGCTTGCAGCCAGCATCAACAAAAGAGGTATGAGCATAGCTCCTGCAAATATCAATGTCCATGCTGTAGTGAAATCTGTGATGCCTGTAGTATTCTCAAACCAGGTCATGAAAGGCTCCCAGACCTCAAGCATGATAACGGTCTGGCTCACTACAATCCCTATTAAAGCAACTGCAAGGAAGGACTCCTCAAAACGCGGCTTCTTTATAAACCAGAGTTCACTGGTAGGTGGCCTTGGAGTTATCCTGATAGCATCATGAGGACATGTTTTGATGCAGTTTGAGCAGAAATTGCAGAAACGATTGGAATCCATCGTCCTCGGGTACTCGAACATTGAGCAGCCTCCTACTTTCCCATCTCCTTTATAGCAGGAAGGGGTCTTGCAGGTTTTGCATATATCTTTATCTGTCCGGAGTTCCAGGGCTGAGCTCATGGAATAATTGCTTGACAGTCCCCCAAGGAAACACAGATAGCGGCACCATGCCCGTCTCTCAAATACTGCACCCATGAGAACTACACCTGTGAATACAAACAGCAGTAGATAGCCCGTATTTCTGGGAGACTCAACAAGTCCTGTGGTTACATCGATCCATGTTATAATGAGGAAAGCTATTATTATTATCCAGACTCCATAGTTCTGAAGTAGTTTTGGTACCTTTTTATGCATACCAACTTTTTTTTGCACCTCATCGCTTACTCTGGAGAGAGGACACACCGAACACCACAGCCTGCCGAACAGCAGGAAAAGGATAGGCAAAATGGGCCAGAGGAATATCCATACCATGACAGAGCCGAAATTATACGATGCTTCAATCCCTCCAAATAAAAGCTGAACTACGATTATCCCGAATATGAGCATGGTTGGCAGTACGAATATCAGAGGATACCAGCGGCTTTTAAGGATATTTTTTAGCGATGCATAATCCAGGAAATTGATTTTCCTCAGTTTTTCCGTGTTTGAAGCGAAATACCCCAGAACGCCAATTATGCCAAGTAACAATGCTATAATGTACCAGTTCACATCTCCCTTCGCGGCATGTGCATCACCGGTATCACCCTCAGGATGCTGATCATCCATATTCATGCTGTTGTGGTCATCTGCTTCCATATCCTGCGATGCTGCTGCGCTGGCAGGAAACGCGAGTGCAGCAGACAGCAGTGCTATGCATAAAACAACTAACGTTTTTGTTCTCATTATCGTTTTTCTCCGTTTTCTCCAATTCCTCAACCGCTGACCATATATATTCGGTTTGTGCTTTAAAATAAGATGAAAAAATCTCACTTAACCCGGATGTTTTAAAGCGTAAGTTATTTAACTTTACATCACTTGTAAAGTCAAAATTATAAGGTTGTACAAATCTCACTTAGTGAAAATGTATTAACACCGACTATGAATGTCAGGGTATGCTCTGAGGCTTGCATCAATATTCTTCTGGATAACCCATTCACGTTTATCCCGGAAATATAATCACATATCAGGACTTTCAAATAAAACGCTATATTAGACCCAACACAATCTTGTGCTACTGTACGCTGGGAAGCGTGAACTTCAAAAACTAATAGAAGAACCTGTTGCCTTATTCAGGCATCTTCATCGGGCTTTTCACGCCCAGATACTTCTCAGGGGCTATGTCAAATTCTTTTTTGCACTTGACCGAGCAGAAGTAATACTTCTGTCCGTTATATTCCGATGTATGCTCTGATGTCCTGTCAATATGCATCCAGCAAACCACGTCAATTGGCATAGTTTATAATTGTCTGATGTTCTTTAAAGTGTTTTTGTTTTATGAATTTAAACCACAACCTATTTATCATATTTTTACCTCTTTCACCGGTCGTATCTTAATGCATCCACAGGTCTCATTTTTTGTTCAGCTTTTCCGTCTTAACCGATATACAACGCCCGCGCCCAGCAGCCCGAGCGCGATCTCAAATCCAGGCGCTGCGGGTGTAGATGTCAAGACGGGTGTTTTAACAGGAGCTTCAGTAGATGTCGGAGCCGGCGTGGATTCTTCCTCTACGACCACGTCCACAACGCGTTCAGAGAAATTCGCTATGTACATCATCGCCTGCATTCGGTTACCGCCTGGCATGGTAAGCCAGAAGGAGGATTCTTTAGCATCGTATAATTCTTCAGCGGTCATGACCTGTCTCATCGGCTTGTTGTCAAGGTAGAGACGTACCCTTTGCCCGGGGTTCCACATCATTGAGCTGTTATCCAGGTTCATCATCATGAATTTACCTGAAGGGTCTGTGGAATTTACCGTCATTCTCATTCGGTTTCTATCCATCGATCTTATCATGACATTCATGCCCTCAGAATAATTGGTTATCGAATACTTATCCGATACCCCGACAGAAACCTCCGCACCGGCCCTGTTTCTCATCATCTCTCCCATGAACCTCCGGTGCATCCCATCTGCGGGCATGTTCACAGGAATAGCCCTGAAAACAGCATTTCCTCTGACTGATCCGATTCTGATCTCCCCTCCTGCTATGTTTATAGAGGTAGCATTCGTTGATGCAATAAATGCGGTCAGGTTGCCGGCTTCTATTCTTACTATATTATCCTCTTTTGATGCATTCACACCGTCTGCAAGATCGAATGTGATTGTCGCTGATGCTTTTGTTCCGATGTTGATTACAGCAGCAGGGTTATCATGCAATTGTATTACTGCGGACCCGTCTCTGTTTATAATCCTTGTCAGCGCGCCCATTGTTGTTGATTCCTTGAAATCGAAACCTGCGACTTTTATGGAATCAAAAATCGTGACGCCAACAATTCCATAATCCATAACGGCGCCTGTATTGTTATCTACAGAAAAGGTCACGTAGTTACCGTAACTGCTGCCCTGGCTGTGCATGAATCCCATCCCCATCATGCCCTGAGTGCCGCGCATTTCGTTACCCCTGATCATCATATCTTTCGCTTTTCCTCGCATCATATCGCTCCCCATCATTCCGCTTCCCATTCCACCGTCCGTTCCTCCTCCCATCATTCCGCCGCCCATCTGTCCGAGAACGGGCACAGCCAGCATTATCACCACAAGAAGAAATGCAGTTATTTTTATTAATCTTTTCATATTATTAACCTCCATTGACATTATACCCTACTTATCGTTTTTTTGATTATAGATAATGATATTTACAATCAATCGGATATGTAATAATATAAGCTTTGCTTAAAAAATACAAAACAATCCAGCAGAAAACCTTTATAATTTAAACCAAAACACCGATTAATAAAGACGTAAATGGAGATTCTTAAGGTGAATTGAAAAATGGATTGTTGCGGATCAAGTAAACCTAAAGAAACAGAGAAAGATGTAAATGATGTTAAAGCAGGTCAGCTAAGCAATGAGAATAATCCGCCGAAAGAGCACACCCATGAGTCACATGGCGGCTGTTGTGGCGGAGGCGGCGCAGGTATGTGGCTGCATATTATAGTTATGGCCATAGTGTTTATAGCCATCTGGTACTTTTCAAAGGGGTAAGAGATATGGAAAAGAAGACTATGCTGGTTATTGGGATTCTAGGAATGCTTCTGGCATTTGGCGCGATGTCTGTGGCAATGGCGCAGAATACAGGCGATGAGAAAATAAAGGACGCAGAAAACCATGAATGTACTCTGGAGATGATGGAGAACATGATAGAAAACTGCCCTGAACGGATGATGCAATCTGGAGCATGTGGAAATATGATGAATGCTACAAATGAAAGTTCAATGCAGGCTGGCTGCAGTGAAATGATGGGCAACAGCATGCCGGGTGCAGATACTGAATCGAAGGAAACAAATCATTGTGGGAACATGGGCTCTGATATGGGCTCAATGATGGGTTCCAGCGCAACGAAGGCTGCATTGTAATCCTTGTTTATTTTTAAAAAGTTAGCATGTAGCCCGTGATGTTGCCGGGATTTTTTTACTTTGGCAACTGTATCTCACGGGGGGTACTAACTCGCTGCTGCCTGTGCATGGATCTCTATGATCGGCGCGTATGTATTTTCAATATGCCTCTGGATATAGGTTTAGAAATTTTAAGTACTTACATCTTTAATTTTCATTTTATAAACCACAAATTACTTAATAAAGCAGGTTCCTAGTCGATATTGTTTACATTGGATGTAAAGTTGAGGATCTGCATAGATTTAAATGAGAGGACAGGACGTGAATAAAAAACAAAGGAATATACTTGGCATCGGGATCGTGGCTGTATTAATACTATACCTGAGCGCACAGAGTTTCAGTAACGCCCTCTCATTTTACTATGAAGTTGATGAATTCGTACAAAAAGCAGATTCATTAAATGGAAAAGTTGTGAACGTAAATGGTACAATAGTAATAGGTTCGACTATATGGGAACCTGAAAAGGCAAGGCTTGCGTTCAAACTGATGGATAAAAATGCCACAATTACGGTTGTTTCAAACGAAGGAATGCCCGGGAATTATAAAGAGGGAATCCCGGCAGTGGTTACTGGATATTATGTAAACGGTACTTTTCAGGCAACCCAGGTAGTCACAAAATGCCCTTCAAAGTACGGCGTAGACTTGGATCACGGAGACCATAACGAGACATATAACGAAACATAACGGAACATAAAAAGGAGAGATTTGATGGAATTAGGAGAAACAACGTTAATAATCGCATTGGTATTGAGTGTTTACGCCCTTGCAGCGCACATAATAGGCATATGGAAAAAGAAAAATGAGCTTTTCGACAGCGCCAGAATAGCAATTATCGGAATTGCGGTGTTAACTACTATCGCATCTATCTGGCTTTTTAATCTTTTCATTACCCGCAATTTCCAGTATGAGTACGTTGCTATCTACAGCAGCTTTGACCTGCCGATGGTCTATACCATCTCCGCTTTCTGGGCGGGCGCCGATGGCTCTTTGCTGCTCTGGGCATGGCTGATATCTATTTATATTGCAGTAATTGCAGCGCGGGGGAAATCCTATGATAACCTGATAAAGCACGCAATGCCCATAGTCCTCATCACTCTAACTTATTTCTTCTACATGCTGCTTACGGTGTCCCGTCCTTTCAGGCAGCTTGATTTCATGCCAGCTGATGGGAACGGGCTGAACCCCCTCCTTCAGGACCCGGGCATGTTATTCCATCCCACCACGCTGTTCTGGGGCTATGCCGGGGTAATAATACCGTTTGCCCTGATGATGGCGGGCATTTATCTTTCTGATGATACCTGGACATACCGTGCACGGCGCTGGGCGCTGTGGGCATGGCTCGGTCTCTCTTTAGGCAACATGTTCGGAAGCTACTGGGCATACACAGTGCTCAACTGGGGCGGTTTCTGGGGCTGGGACCCCGTCGAGAACGCCTCGTTCCTGCCCTGGCTTACCTTGACCGCGTTCTACCACAGTACCATGATACAGGAACGAAAGGGAGGGATGAAGTTCTGGAATATACTGCTAATCCTTTTCACATG
Source organism: Candidatus Methanoperedens nitratireducens (assembly GCF_900196725.1). Lineage (GTDB taxonomy): Archaea > Halobacteriota > Methanosarcinia > Methanosarcinales > Methanoperedenaceae > Methanoperedens > Methanoperedens nitroreducens_A. The sequence continues at coordinate 26,115 of NZ_FZMP01000070.1, forward strand.
GGAACTCACGGTTTACGGGACGCTGCTCACGCGGAGCGGGATAATCGCATCTGTTCATACTTTCGGAGAGTCCGTGACAGCGCCTTATTATATCAACTACATGGTCGTAGTTCTTGCAGCCACGCTCGTACTTGTAGCGTGGAAGTACAACTCCATCCAGAGCAAGAAAGTCTTTGAGTCTTTTGTTTCACGGGAAGCAAGCTTCCTGTACAACAACTGGATATTCATTGCTTCAGCAGCCTCGGTGCTGTGGGGAACGACTTATCCCCTGCTCTCGGAAGCTTTCCGCGGCTACAAGGTAATGGTCGGTCCCAGCTTCTACAACCAGGTGAACGTGCCGCTTGGAATCGCGCTTCTCTTCCTCATGGGCATATGTCCCCTCATAGCATGGAGGAAAGCCTCCGTATCCCATCTTAACAGGAACTTCTCAAAACCACTTGCCGCAGCAGTTATTGCAATGATCATCGCCTTCCCTCTCGGAGTCCGTGATTTCTATGCGCAGATTGCGGTTGCAGGCAGTGTACTGGTTGCATCCACGCATTTTATAGATATATCCAGGATTGTGAACAAGCAGAAAAAACTGGAAGATAGAGGAGTTTTGAAGAATTTTGGAAGTGCATTCTGGAATAACCGCCGTACCTTCGGTGGTTATATGTGCCACCTGGCAATCCTTATGATAATAGTAGCCGCCGCCGGTGCTGTAGTATATGAGAAGGCAGAGACCTTCAATATGAGGATTGGCGGCACATACAGTGTCGGTGACTATGACTTTAAACTCACCGGGATAGACCAGTATACAAAGAACAACAAAGATGTAACTACGGCTTTATTTGATGTTTCCAAGAATGGCGATATGGTTCTGACCGACGCCGAAGCGCGAATGTATCATTATGTGAAGCAGGAAAGTACTAATGTCAAACCCATGGCTTACACCGTGGGCGTAGATGACCTGTACTTCTCAGCCCAGGCCATCACTGCCGACAGCGCCACTGTCAAAATCAAGGTGATGCCAATGATGTTCCTTATGTGGATAGGAGGATTCTACATGCTCATCTTGGGAATCCTGGTAAGCCTGTCTACAATTGTACCCATCAGGCAAAAAAGAGTATCCGATGATGTAAATATAAATCAAAATATTAAAAAAATAACAGCGGAGAGTGCATTATGAAAATTATGAAGAAAATAATCGCAGCATGGTTTTTCCTGACCGTGCTTGCATTACCGGTATTAGCAATTACCGAAGAAGAGATTACCTCAAATCTCAACTGCCCGGACCAGGGAGGATGCACTATGATAGTGGTCGATTGTACGTGCCCGAGTTCTCTTGAAATAAAAGATAAGGTCAGGGCGATGCTTGACCAGGGGCTTTCCGAGAGAAAGATATACGATAAACTTTCGGCAGAATACGGAAGAGAGGTGCTTGCTACGCCGCCCAAGGAAGGATTTGACTGGATAGTGTGGATTGCGTTACCAGCCGGGATCGTTGTGGGTGGTGTTGTTGTTTACAAGATCAGCAGAAAGAGAATGGACGAGAACGAGCTATTCGACTACGAATACGAGAAATTCTTGAAGGGACGTGAAAAACAATGAGGAAACTATTGGAATTTTTTATAATACTGGCTTTATTTAGTAGCACAGCGGCGGCAGCTGAGATAAACGGCAGCATCGTCTCTGATGGAAAGAAGATTGCCGGTCTGCCAGTAGAGCTCAGTAAGATAAACGGCACAACCCAGAGCGACCAGAGCATGACTGATGTGGTCTATGATTTCATAAAATTAAGCGAGACTACCACGGATAAAAACGGAAGTTATGCTTTTAACGATCTTAACAGCGGCATGTACAGGATCAACGTGACCTACAACGGCACTGTATACGGCGAAAATACCGGGCTTAAAGACAGAGCGATTGTTAACTTCAACCTCTCCGGAAGGATAGAAGGGTCTGTTCTGAAGTCGAATAATACGCTTGAGGGAATACCCATCCGTCTCCTTGATGCAGGGGGTATCGAGGTAATGGACACTACTACAGGCAAGAGTGGAAAATACTTATTCAATAAGGTCAATGCCGGGAAAAGTTATTTTATCGAAGCCACGTATGCCGACGTACCCTATACAAAACAGGTGAACGTCTCGGAGAGCGCCAACTTTACTGTTTATGATTCCACAAAGGATGACAGTATCATCGCAGTGAAGATCGACCATATGGTCCTTTCAAAAGCGCCTACGGGAATCAAAGTGGATGAGTATATTGAATTCACTAATATCGGGGATAAAGTCTTCTTCAGTAAAGACAGGACATGGCTTGGCATTTCAACGCCTCCAGGTATATCAAGATTCCAGACCGATGTGATGGAATGCTGCCTGCAGAGAGAGAAAGACTCTGCCTGGATAGACCCGATGAGACCCATCATGCCGGGTGAGTCGTACAGCGCGCAGATATCATACATTCTGAGTTCAGAATCATCTGCGCCGACGCTCAGCAAAAGGATGATTTACAACACTTCGTACATGTCTTTGCTCTCTGAAAAAAACAACGGCTTCGGGATTGAAAGCAAATATGGCCAGAAAGAAATAGTTCAGAATGAAGGCAAAGATTTCGAAGTACTGAGCATTATGAACGTTCCTAAAGGACAGATAGTAGATACGAAGATAACAGGTTATGTTCCTTCAAAGACAGGCATCGGAGGGGATTTCAATTACCTTATCCCGGTAGTGGCGGTAGTGGTGATAGGTGCTGTTTCGTATCCTTTGCTCAAAAACAAAATTGGCAGAAAACAGAGGAGGCGTTCTATCAGAACACCACCAGTAACGCAGATATCGGAGGATGAAACGCAAGAAGTAGTAGAGAGCAACTTGCAGCCGGATGTTGTATTGGGAAATGTTTCTGTACT
>NZ_FZMP01000126.1 GCF_900196725.1 Candidatus Methanoperedens nitratireducens
ATAGAGAACCAGGTAGTCCTGCCTTATCGAGGTACAATACACGATATCGGCAGGGCAGTTACTCATAAGAAGATCATTATTGGTTATTATCTGAAGAACATACCCACTCCTGATATTTCAAGAATTACTGGACATACGGAGGAGGCGTGCGACAGGTATATCAAGGCTTTCAAGAAGGTAAAAACCCTACACGGGAGCATGAGTCCACAGGAGATTGCCAGAACTCTTGAAATGAGCGAATACCTTGTTAAAGAATACATAGCAATAATCGAAGAATACAACAAAAAGGAGGAAAAAGTTAATGATGGTTCAAGTTAGAAATCAGCGGGGCGTCATTTGTCGGCATTTATAATTGTCCTGTTGGTTAGAAGAGCCCTCTACAGCCTTGTGCCCCTTAGATTCACCATACCTTATCGGCATATATCGGCATATTCTCCCCGACATAGGAAAGCAGATCACGTTTCTTGCCACGCTGATACAGGAAGGACTGATAGTAATTGTAATAATACCGCTTGCTTCGTTCTGGAAAAGAGCAGGCATATTTTGCCTAAAGATTTAAATCATACAAGCACATAGTTAACAGCGTTAACATGCCGAAAACAACAGATAAACACCTTTATTCGGAAACAGCGCAGGTGCAGGACGTTTATACCAAAAAGATAGAGCTGCTGTCCCCTTCTGTGAAGCTTGTTTTCAAAGTACTTGAGTACAAGGGACTCATGACGCAGAAAGAGCTTGTCGCCGAGAGTTACCTTCCGCCGCGCACTGTCCGGTATGCCCTGAACAGGTTGAAAAAAGAAGGCATACTTGAAGAGCGTCTCTACTATAAGGATGCGCGCCAGTGCCTGTACGGCGTGAAAAGCCCGCAGCAGGGTGAGCTGATAGCAAACTTCGCATGCGGCGCAGTGTAATTCCCTTACGGGAAAAATAGAAGAGCTAGAAAGCTGGGGCATAATAATTAAGTAGTTTACTTGCCATGAAACAATAAAGGGAGAAATATGGCAAAAAGTAAAACGAAAGTTCTTGTAGTATTCTACAGTATGACAGGAAATGTTGCAAAACTAGCTGAAGCAGTGGCAGAAGGAGCCGGAAGCGTTCCGGACACCGAAGTAAGGATGAGGCAGGTTGAGGAGCTTGTTCCGAAAGAAAAATGGACTGACGTGATGAAAAAAGTAAAAGAGGAGTTAAAAGACATTCCTGTTGCCTCAATGGAAGATTTAGAATGGGCTGATGGCATCGCATTTGGAACTCCCACACGATACGGCAACATGACTGCCCAGATGAAAGAATTCATTGACAGGACAGGAAATCTCTGGCTCAAAGGTGCACTGATAAACAAAGTTGCAGGTATATTCGTAAGCACAAGCACCCAGCATGGAGGACAGGAATCCACCATAATAACTTCCATGGTACCATTGTTCCATCTCGGCATGATAGTTGTAGGCATCCCATACTCAGAGCAGAGGCTGTTTTCCATGTACGCAGTTGGCGGCGGCTCACCCTATGGTGCATCTTCGGTATCAGGACCAATGGCAGACAGGATGCCAACTGGGGATGATCTTGAAATCGCAAAAACGCTTGGCAGGAGGATAGCCGAGATTGCAAAGAAAATTAGAGGGTAATGCTCAGGCTGGAAATCGTTCTCCTTAAAACCCAGCAAGAAACGATATCCCGAACAGTATAAACAATGCACCGGCACCCAGCTTTATCTTCGGTAACGGCACTATCTCGCAAAGTTTCCTGCCGATAATGCGATCACGGTAAGCTGGGTTTTATCGCCAAGCTCTGCGATCGCGATGAGGCTGAAGGTTGTTAGAAGCGGGGTTAAGTCCATAATTCGTATCTCTATTCATAAGGAGATGCAAGAGCCCATGCCTTTTCTAATGAGTCTTCGGCGCCGAGCAATTTACCCTCTGCGATAACGACATACATGCCCTGGAACTTCTATTCTAATTGCTCTTTCATTCTCCTGTAAGTCATGTCGTTCAGCACTCTATCCGAAGATTCCCTTGTTATCATTTCTTTCTCTCAAACTGCAGAATATAGAGATCAGGTCTCGGCGTCTTCCCCTCGCCCCTTGCAAACTCAGGATAGCACCGCGGGCACAGCACTCGCCAGTTAAGCGACGCCACGATAGAACTCCCGGGCACGAGCCGCGCAAATGTCACGGTCGATTTGACATCGAGGTTCGATGCCATTTCCTTAAGGAGAGGAAGAATCTGCGGCTCGAACACCTCAAGGTCGTCCACTTCAAGCCCCCTTGTATTCGCAGTTATCCCGGCGCATCCGCAGGGGAGCGCGAACATGTCGAGTTCGATCAAAAGTATCGGTCTGCCTATCAGTTTTCTTAGTTTGTCTTCAAATCCTGCCCTGTTCTTTAATAGCTCTGCGGTTGTCATTTAGCGGATAATGAGCTACTTAACACTTAAGTATTACTATATCCAATTTTATCTGTATAGTCCCGAATGTTTTGGCCTTA
>NZ_FZMP01000125.1 GCF_900196725.1 Candidatus Methanoperedens nitratireducens
TTCTATCAACATGGGCGTCTATAAGGAGTTCACTGCCCTTAACGACGCTCTGGAATGACGCGAAACCACGATGGAGGGAAGCATTTCCAAAGTCAGCTCTTCCGTACAAAGATATTGTAAATCCCGTCGTTCGCCTCGACAGCCAGCAACTCATTCCCCGATCTTTTCGCCCATGCATCGATGTTCTGCGGCGCTACCGGGTCGCTTGTAAGTACCTTGAGCACCATGCCCTTTTGAAGCTTATCCACCTGCTGCTTTGTCCTTATCAAAGGGTAGGGGCTACTTGCCCCTTACATCCAGCTCAAGGTCATGAACTACTGCCATCTCAGAACACCAGTGTTACTTCGCTCTCAAGTATCCTGTCCGTCAGGTCATCGATGTTCAGCTTTGAGATGCCTTCGATAACCTCGCTATCAGCTATGCCCCTTTTCTTCAGGTCAGCTTCAAGCGCATAGAACCTGACGCTCTCCTTCGCCTTGATTATGGTAGCCTCAACGCTTGGAACGTCTTTCTGCCATATAGCAGGGTCTCCATAACCGGTTTTCTGTCCTTTGACCACGGAATGCACGCCTCCGCTTACGAACGTGATGGAAGGTAAACTCCCTGCCGCAGCCTGCGTCTCCGCAAGAGGTATCGCGCTGTATGCATCCTCCTTGCCATAAGGGGGCTGTGTCACGATTATGTTTACTTTCTTGCTCATTTTCTCACCCCAGTAAAATGGTCTTGTCCGATTCTGCCGTCCATTCGGCCAGGTCGTAGAGCCCGCCAATGACCACACCCTCGGTCTGCTGCTTTGTCACGCCGCGCGCTTCTGTGCATTTTATGCATGCTATGGCATCGGTCTTGGGGTTTTTAAGCCCTTTCTTCAGCACAGTGCCGAAAAGCTGCTCCACCCCCGGGAACTCCTTTGGCGCCTGCTCCCTGTGCCCGATCACAGTCCCGTCAAGGTAGTTGAAGAAGTTGATGTTAATACCTTTCTCTTTCGCAGCGTGGGCAAGCCTGACCAATGTATACGCCGCTTCATCCCGGTACGGTCCGTTTATAGATACAATTGTTAATGTTTTGCTATTGCCGTTGTTCACCATATCTACCACCTCAGAACCACGCTACCTTCGTGTTATCCTCAACTATGTGATCAAGGAGTGCGCTTATTTCCTTTATTTCCACACCCGGGATCAGGTTACCATCAAGTCCTCTTGATTGAACTGCTTTATCATCGGCAAGTATCCTGATGCCTTTCTTCTTAGCATCCAGTAATTTGTTCCCGAATTCGCTTTTCCGTGCAGCTGTAACCCCGTCCTCCACAAGATACAGGGATACGCCGCTGCCTTTCTTTGTCCTTGCGTTCAACCCGATATCAAGTACGAGATTGGGTATCTCTGTCGTATACGGGTCTTTGGATAATACCAGTAATAGATTTGTCATATTTATCGACCTCTAAAAGAAATTGGCACCAGTTTTTACTAGGGCACA
>NZ_FZMP01000035.1 GCF_900196725.1 Candidatus Methanoperedens nitratireducens
AGGGCAGCAAGTGCATTTAGACGATTGGAAGTTTGAAGCGTTTTATGAAATTCTTTGGAAAATAAGATGTGTATAGGATCTATTTTTGGATTATAAGCGGTTCTGTGATTTTTGCCTGAGGCTCTTTTATGACGATATTTTGACGACAACTCCTGTGTTTTTTCGTTCCACGGGACTCCAATATCTCTATTAATTTTACAAATTTCAAAGTCATTAGAGAGTATAAATTCAGCAAAATCCTCCCATATATCATGAAATTTGTATTTATCCGTTGATAAACCTTCAGAATTAAAAACTTCTAAGTATTTATCTCGGTGTGGATTGTTGGTGTTTTTCAGAACATCTTTTACAAAATCCAAGTTAAAAGATTCTTCTTTTAGAATTTCAAATTTCATAGAGCAACTTTATATGTTGTATTTATATAATTATTTTCGTGCCTCTCCCGATGAAAAAAACCAAAGCAGCAAATAAACGATAGAAACCTCATGCACCCACGCTATAGATGCTTCGTAATTCATCACGGAGTCCGTGACTGAAGGCGAACTAAAACCACATACTCTCAAAAAGCAATAAGAATTCAAAACAACCTCCAAAACCCAAAAATCAGGCGCACATCCGGAGAGCAAATAAAATTATCATTGATGAACGTTATTTATTCAAATGCACCACTTTTGGAGGCGGGAAACCGTTAAAATAGGTGGTTGATGCGACGGTATAGGCACCAATATTTTCAGCATAAAGCAAATCATCAATTTGCAGATCTTCCGGTAGCTCGTCGGCCAGTGAAATAGTGTCGAAAGCGTCGCAAGTGGGGCCAAACGTAGCGCAAATTTTTATCTCTCCGCCCTTGAAGGAATGCAGTGGATAGTGCTGGTGATCAAAAACTTGTCCTGAAAAAGTGTGATAAACACCGTCGTCCAGGTAATAGCATGTTTTCCCATCACGAACAGCTTTGCCAATAATTTTCGTGATCAAGGTGCAGGCTGTCGCTACCATAAATCTCCCCGGCTCGGCAATAACCTGAACATCTTCTTTGGGGAACAAACGCTTTATTTCCGAATTCAATTTTACAGACAGAGCGGAAAAAGATTTTACATCCGGCGTGTACTTTACCGGAAAGCCGCCGCCGATATCCAAAATCTTTCTTTTTTTGCCTTCCTTGTCAATAAACCCAATTTGATAATTTCTTAACTCTGCTTCCTTGAAGATTGATGAGGCGAAATTCAAAGCCTGTGAATAGTTATCAAAATTATTGCACTGGCTGCCGACGTGGAAACTGATGCCTTCAACTCCAAGCCCTAAATTCACAGCTTCGGAGATAAGATCAACCGCCTCTCCGGGATGGGCTCCGAATTTTGAAGACAGCTCAACCATAGAACCGGTATTAGGCACGCGGATCCTTAAAACCAGACCAACATCCGGTGCATGTTTTTTTATTTTTCTTAATTCTTCAATATTGTCAAAAGTAACTAATATTTTATATTCATTTAACTTAGCCAGGACTTCGGCAGGCTTAATGGTATTAGCATAAATAATTTTATCCCAGATAAAATCTTGCCGTTCTTTCTCTGGCAAATGCTTGATATTATCATGAACCAGCATAAATTCAGGGAAAGAAGCCACGTCAAAACTTGCACCCATATCATACATCGTTTTTATAATTTCAGGATTGGAATTGGCCTTAACAGCAAAATATGCCTGCACATCAGGCAATTTTTCCCTGAATTCACGATAATTCTCCCTGATTTTTTCATGATCAATAAAAAAAACCGGCGTACCGTGTTCTTTAGCGCTTTTTTCCAAAATTTCTTTTTGTTTTTCGGTCATATTTTTATGTGATATTATTAACAATTACTAATTATTAATCTATAAATAGAAAATTTTCAAATTGCCAGGGATCGGGATTGTATTTCGCAGCCGGATTTTCTTTAAAAAATATTTTGCGATTTTTAAGCGGCGTCCAGTCCGAGGGCGTGGAAATAAATTTTCCAAGATACGGTTTAGCAATATCCAGAACAAAATCATGAGGCAGGTCGTCGGGCAATTTAATACCTTCTCGCGGATTTTCAAGCATCCAGAGTACGGCAGCAACAATACCTGCCGCTACCTGAAGGGTGGTAGCGTTCTGGCCTGGAGCGAGAGACCTGGCTTCTTCAATGCTTAAAGAGCTGCCCGTCCACCAGGAATTATAACAATGCCCCATCAAGAGCGCTCCCAGAGTATCTTCACCTGATGTAATTTCATCTGTTAAAATTCTTATCTTGGGCTGGAGTTCGTAATTCCGGCAGCGCAATTCATGAAGCGAAGAAAGCGTTTCGTGACAGGGCATATAAGCATAATTTACAGTAGGCCGGTAAATCGCCTCGCCATCTTCCCAAACAGTTAATCTATCTGAAATGCCGAATGCTTCACCATGGCGGATCATCATACCGACAATCTCTTCATCCGGTATCCACGATCTGACCCATGTATTAATACCCATTTGAGGGAAAAAAATCTGATTTTTAGGGCCGTACGGAGGTGTATTGGCTAAGGGCGGCAGCTTCTGCTCATGCGTGCCCCAGCCCATTTCAGCCGGCGCCGTCCCTTCTTCCCGTAACCCTTCAATGCTCCATGTCCCTACAAATTCGTTAACTTTCTTTGGCCGGTTGGTAATTTGAGTATCTCGCTCGCTACAATGGATTACTTTAATTCCTAATTTCTTCGCGAGTTGGGCAAAATCCCTGTTTTTTGCAAGATGGCTGATTTCTTCTTCGTCTCCCGGAGAAACTTTCTTCTCAGCGCAGATGCGCGCAGCAATATCCAGCAAGGCTTGCTTGACGAAGTGAGAAATGAGGCCGGGATTAGCGCCGTGGTCAATAACAGCAGTCGGCGCATCTTTCCAATCACGGGAAAGATCTCTCAATTGCATCTGCCGCCAATAAAGTGATTTTTCAAACGTGCTCTTCGTATAAATTTCCTTAACAGGATCCCAAAGTTCAATCGAAGTATTAACGTACAATACATTGTGATCATGGCACCACTTAATAATATCATTGGCACCGATATTCCAGGCTAAATCAATTAGCAAACCCCCATTATCGACATATTTTGACAAAACTTGATTTAAATTTTCCTCGGTAATTTTTTCACAGACATATTTTAATCCCTGGTCTGTATATTTTTTCAGAGCTTTTGACTTGTCTTCAAAATCAACTATGGTAATGTTTTCTAGCGGAACATCGATTTTGTCCATTAAAACGGGCAGGGTGCATTGTGAAACTGAGCCATAGCCGATAATAAGGATTTTATTGTTGAATTTTTTTTCATTCTTTTTTCATTCCGCAGGAGGTCTAATAATTATTCATAGTTTTTAAATTTTTCCTTAATTCGAAAAAATCATTGCTCTTTCAGCATAATTAGTAAGTGGTGTTTGTTGAGTCGTTGCTGCCAGAAGTTTCAAAACCGTCCAATCCTCTGCGCGAGATTCATTTATCGTATACTCACCCCCCCACCAGCCAGCACCACAGCGGCACAAACCTCACCCTCTTCCCCTCCCTCTCTTCCTCCCCAAAATAATCATCCGTAATATAGTGTTGATAAAACTCCAATCATTCGCAGTATATTACGAAAAAATAAAAAGGTTTGCTGTCCATCTTAACCTTTTAACTATGAGCCGTCTCTCCTTTTACCACCAATTTCGCCCTCCGCCCTATTTTCTCCATCAGAGGATGCTCTGTCTCATACACGAACGTGAACTCCGCCTCAGGATTCAGCTCCATCAACTCCAGCGTATTCTGGAGCGCCACAGTAAGAGACTCATGATCCGGCTCATCTGTTACCTCAGCATTGAAAGGATATGTTTCCTTAAGCTCCAGCGGATACGCGCCAAAAGGCGGCTTAAAATCAAGCACATAGTCAAAATCATCTTCATTATCAAGCCTGTGCGCCCTGATAAGCACCCTGCCTTTCAGCTCGAAGTTTTTTAGCTTTTTCCTGTATCTTAAAACCTCCGGCCTGAGTGCTGATTCAGGACCGCTGTAAAAGAACGTCGATCTCGGCGCAGGCTGGAACTGCTCTATCCAGTCCGAATAACAAAGCGCACGCTTAAGCCCGTTCAGGAGATGGGGATGCGTCCTGCACCTCTGCTCCACGAGTTCCCAGAGGCTTCCCTCTTTTATCGCCTGCTTTACTTCCCGCATCTCAGCGAAGGTCACGTAAAGATTGTGATGCGCCAGAAGCTCTTCACGGTTTTCGCTCTTTATCAACTCGTCTGCGTCGTGCGAGGTACATACAGGACAGGAACACGGCAGGTAATGGAGTTTATCCACATGGTACGTCCCGCGCACGGTCATGTACCTCCCCTCTTTGGCATAGAGGGCATACGAGGCTGAATCGAAAAGATCACAGCCCAGCGCAACAGCAAGGGAGAACATCATTGGATGTCCGGCACCGAAGAGATGAACGGGTGAAGCAGGGGAAAGACCTTTCTTAGACGCAACAATAACATCTACAAGGTCAGAATAGCGATATGACTCCATAAGCGGTACTACCGCGCCAAGTGGATAGACATCAAAATCAAGCCGGCTTAACTCGCGCGCCGTGCGTTCCCTCAGGTCGGGGAACGTTGAGCCCTGCACCGGTGCCGCCAGGAGCATGTCTTTCTTTAGCCCCAGGGCTTCCTTCGCCCTGCTGAAGGTTATCTCAAGCTCGGATTCGGCGCGCTCCCTGGCAACGTCGGGTGGCGTGGGTATGTCGAGCGGAACTCCGATATCCGAACCTATATCCTGCTGGAACCGGATGATCCGGGCGTTATCTACTTCCACCTGCCCGTAAACAGATAGCTGGTAGGAACCCGAATCTGTCATAATCGGACCGTCAAAATCAAGAAGCGAGTGCAGTCCCTCGCTCAGAGCCCTGTCTTTAAGTTCTGGTTTGCGAAATATTATATAAGAATTGGTTATAATAATCTCGGCGCCGAATTTGCGAAGCTCGGAAGGTTTTATGGTCTGGATGTTGGGATTAACAACGGGCATAATAGTCGGAGTCTCGATAGTCCCTTTACGGGTTTCGAGGCGCCCGATGCGTCCGGCGCAGTCCTTATGGGTTATTTCGAAGATTGGGGGCATGGTGGGCTATGATAGGATGGAGAAGTATATTAAAATGAGGATTAGCCCTGTTTCTTAATGTTTGATTTCAGGCATTCATCGTTTTATCCAAAGAATCCTTCCTGTAGTGCCATATAATTAACCCGATCAGAGTAACAATAGAAACAAGATACCCAACCAGATAAGTATCAAACCGCCTGTAATAAACCATCCCCGACCCGGCAGGGTAAACCGCATAGAACCCCTTGATAGTTGAAGTTCGTCCGTCAAGCTCCCACCACTCGGAGTCTAGGTTGGGCGGCACGAACACCACATACCCTGCATCTGCATTCACGCTGAACTTTACAGGCGAAACCTGCGTATAATCAGAGGGTTTAAGGGATGGAATAAATTCGGATTGCTTCTGCGGCTCGGATGGAGGGGGCAAAGAAGATATGTAGAAGCGGGAGACCGGATGAGCGTTTTTGAAGATGTAGAAATTCCCGGTCTCTTTTATTAACTCCAGGTCGGTCTGATTAAAAAGAAAGAAGTATTCTTTATAATCCACTTCTTTAGTTAAAAGTACGTATTTGACGTTTAACGGGATTATAAGCTCACCAAAATTTTTAATTTTGTCTTTATTACCCAGCAGCGACTCAACATAACGCTGTGCAGGATTTGTGGATTGGGAGTAAATAAGATCAATTTCAGCATTTTCTCCCTGGATTATGGGTTTATCAAAGAAAGAAGACGCTGGATTAGCTATTCTTTTCTGAGCATTGGGAATCCATTTGAAATTCATATACTGGTGCCAGGGCAAAAATAGAACATTAAAATCCTGGGAATCCCCGTTTAATAGTTTATTGACATCATACCAGTCCCCAGGATAATCTGTTGGTTCCAGTTGTCCCCAGAAACCGTTGAACATTGTGAAGGAATAAATAAACGGTATGACCAGAGCAATAACGATAACTAACCATGCTGCTGTTTTTTTATATGCGCCAGTACTGAGTACCGGACTACGGGCAATTTTCTCAAACTCTGCTACGCCCAGGGCTCCAAGATAAGAGTAAGAGAGAGCAATCAATGCTGCGAACTTGTGGGAATCTCTTAAACCTCTGAAGAAGAAGATGTTATTGAATAAAAATTCAAATAACGAAGAGAAGGGACCATGGATGCCTGAGCCTAGAATTACTGCAACTACCGCTGTTACCCCAAGAGCTTTCACGGGCAAGCCAGGAACCTTGCTCCTATTGTTGCTGATAAAGCCGTGTATAGCTAAGAAAAGTATGAAAAAGAAAAGAAGGTACCAGTGGGGAATAAAGTCCTTTGTGTAAATATAGCCCTCCCGCCAGAAGCCGTACATGCTGGCTATCGTAAAAACAGCATTGAATGCCGATATTCCCGTGGCAAAGGCATAAATATCAGCCTGGGAGATTTGATTTATCACCGTTGCATTTGCTGTAAATAAAGGTAGCAGCCAGTAAAGGCTCAGCGATAGGTATAGTGCTGCAAGTAGAGCCAGGGATTTTAGCAAGTTTTTTACCGCACCCGCCTGATTTTTTACCTGGTACAATTTAAAAATCAAAAAAATCAGGTATACCAGAATTAGCAGGGTAAGGATATGGGAGTTCAGGGCACCGGTAAGAGCGGTCAAGAGTAATGCTCTTATCAGGTTATTCTTATTCTGGTTATCAAGGAAATCAAGAAAGGATTTTACTGCAAAGGGCATGATAGAATAGGCAAGCAGGATGAGCCAGTGCCCTGCTAAAAACCGAACGTAAACAAAAGGATTTACGGCATAAAGAATGCCTCCAAAGTATTTCGGAACGGAGGATTTTGTATCGATCAGGGAATGCATGGAGATTCCAGAAAGGAATATTATTAAAATTAAGTAGATTTTTTGTAATAGCCAGGCAGGTATTACGTTAGATAGCTGCATGGTTAAGATTTCCATTGCGCTTCCACCGTATACTGGTAATGAGAAGCCATAAAAATATTTAGCAGGGAAGGTTTTTATAGGGAAAACCATATCCAATGTTAATATATAATGTCCTTTAAAATAAAATAAAATAAGGAATGATATAAAGAGATAAAAAAATATCGGATAATATAGATTAACTGTTGCCTTCTTTGAAATTAAAAGATTCATAACCTAACCCTCAATATCATATTAAGCGCAAGGAATATAATAACCTATAGTTTAGTATTTTTGCTTTTAAATATAGAATTATGGCTGCGCTCATATCTTCATTCTACTGAATCTGTTCTTGTGAAAAAATGCAGAGTCAGAAAACCAAGAATAATCAAAACCAAATTAGGGATATACATTTTAACAAACCACCAATCTACCATTAAGCCGTAAATTAGGGATATTAATAAAAATACAGACAGAAGAATTGAGACATCTCTAGAAACGTCTGCTACCGGTACAAGGATTTTCTCCGGTTTAACCTGATGAAAATGCGGTATCTTGAGCATACGGGCAATCTTTTGATTGTTCGCACTCTTTAATGCATGTTGTTTCAGCCGATCCAGGATATGCTTCTTTGCCATGCCAAGCCTCTGCAATGTACTATCAGGCAGTGCAAACTCAAAAAAGCGAACAGCTACGCCAATGACAAGAAAGTAGTATGCATATATAGCGAGGCTCTCGGCGCGCGATTCATCGCCCACAGAGAGAGTCACAGCAGTAGCTGCAAGTAGTACGAGCGCAAGGAAAATCGGATAATTAGAAGAAGGCCAGTCCTTCAGCTCACTTTCTGTCCCCATGTAGATCTATCACCGTGTAATATACAATGAGCGTTCCCATAATAAACATAATATTCCATTCAGCGGGCAGAAAAACAAGATAAGATGCGCTGAGGAACATCAATACAATGTTCTCCCTCCGATACTCCTCATCTCGTCTCTTTTTCTCCTCCAATCCCATACCAAATAACCAGCACATCCTATAAAAGTAAACCCTGAGATAATAACCCCAATGTAGAAATAGGATTGTGGTCTAAAGGATAGTGTTATAGTGAAGTTATCGGCTACACCGATTTTCTGGGGGTCGATATACCATGCGTTGGCGTAGCTGTTGATAAGAAGATGACTCTCTTCGGGTATAGTTTGACCGGATAATCTGGTTAAATCTTTTATTTCGAAGAATTTTGATTCATGCCCGCATTCAGTGACGTTTAAATTCCCATACAGGGCTATTGGGTTGCACTGCATCGAATCTGTGTTGATGTATGCCTGCCAGCCCGGGTGATACGACTCTGAGAATATGAGGTAGAACGGTTTATGGGCAGATTCTATTTTTATTTTGTATTTTGTGGGGTTAATTTTTTGGAAAAAAATGTGAGGGCGGATGCTATAGTCTCTCTCTGAGAAGGTTTTATTCTGGTTCTGATAGGAGATAATAATGTTTTGCTGCTCTGGTGTAAAGCTGGATGAATTTAACAACCGGATAAAGTCATCAAACGTATGGACTGTTATCTGTGCCGACGCAGTATATATGTGCGGCAAGTAAGTGATATTGGAAACTCTATAAACATCGATCTCACCAAAAGAGTTCTCTAATTGAATATTTTTTTGGCTTGAGAAAAATGATTTAATGTCACCCGGAGAGATGATATTTCTACTATCCCAATCCCACCAGATATCGTTTCTTTGTACAATATATCTCACATTCATTAATGCCAACATATTATTGAACTCAGTTACAGAATTGTTCCTAATTCCACCATAAGCCACCGTTATAATCCCTTTGTAATTACTGTTGATAATATATCCATACTGCTGTTGTAGGGTAGGCTTTGTAATTAATCGAGATGGCAAAACATCGGCACCATAATAACCCCATTTATACGGCATCTGATAAAAATCATCGTCTGGTGTTATTAATATCCTGGAATCTTCGATATTATTGTTGATATAGTTGGATGTTTGGTACCAGTAATCTGGTATTTGAAAATAAAACGAAAAACGGAAATCGGGTGGTCCTGTATCTAGTATTTGTCCTGTAATAAGTGGAAAAGTGGAAATCATGAATGAGATGGCTATAAAAGTTACAAATAGATTCGAGGCGGCGTTCTTATGTTTAAATTCCGTTTTCCGTATCATGTTCACAATCGAATTGCAGGATGAACCAACCAGCAGAGCCAAAAAAATAATAAGAATAAGATAAAATTTTGGAAAAGGCTCCCGGAATGCAAAAGAACCCGGGACATAGTTATATAGAAAGAAATTGATGTTTTCCAGCGGGGGATGTAATCCCTTGGCAAGAAACATCAGAACAAGAACGACAGATCCAAAATAAGTATTGATTTTTCTGTAGTTATTTCTAAATAACAGTCCTAAGAATGCTATCAAAGCAGGAATGAAAACAAGGAGCTTTAAAGCAGGATTTGAATAGGCATCAAAATATGATACATAATATGGGGTCCACCACCACATACCATTAAGCCAGAATAGATTTAAAAAACTTGAACGTACATGCATCGAGCTATAGCCAATTATGCTTGTAGTAAAACCCATTTCTGATGTTGTTTTTGTTGAAATTAGAGATATTATAAAAGGGATAATCCACCATATATTTATTAAAAAACATAAAATAGACAAGGAAGCTAAATTTTTTATAATTTTAATTCTAATCCCATTTTCAACTATTATGTAATATACGAATATAATCCCAAATGCTATTAGAATAGATAATAATAAAGTAGGATTTGTACTGGAGAAAGAGCTCATAATTGTTGATACGATTGCAAAGCCGATGATATTCTTCGCCGTTTTCTCATTTTTTTTAAGGTTATTTATTATCCGTACATAAAAAGCAAGAAGCAGTGGTAGAAAAACCAGATTCCACGAAACCTCCTGGTATACTGAATAATTCATTCTATAAAAATTGAACATATAAAAAATGCTTGCTATAACCGCTGTTATCTTCTGATTTTCGTAGATTGTGGTGGATAGCAAATATATTGATAGGCATCCTCCTAAAAGATATAATATCTGAAATAAAATTTGAGCTGCGTTTGGTGGGATATGATTCACTTGTAAAATATACCAAAGACTTCCAAAGATTCCGTATCGTAGCCACTCGGATAATTGCCCGGTATTCGTTGAATCCCATATAAAATTGTCATTATAGAATGTGTTTAGAGAATTAAACCAGAATGGAAAATTATCCCCTCTTCCAATTAAATACCCGGGTTTAAACCAGATGACCGGGGTTAAACTGAGAAATATAATAGCTAATATAGTCAGATATCTGGTTATCTTCAACTTATTGCTCCTAATCCCTGTTATGCGCACTGTTTCTTAATAGATGCAAGTTTTGGTCACAGTAGACTTGGGTTTCTATTAAATGTAAAGGTCATATCTTCTGCTCCAACTCAGTTTTGATGTAGTATAATCCCACCAAACATCTCAATACGAATGTAGCAAAAGCAAGATATGGTTTTTTAATGATTCTCTTCCACTTTCCATATTCTATAAAAACGCCCATAAGTCTATATGTAGCACCAACCTGTTTTTTAATGATTAAGTCCTCATTTCCCCATTTTTCTATATATTTATCCAGGGTATCAGAGTATAATTTTTTCTTTTTCAAATAATTCGAAAGATTGAACACGCCCTCATCGTGATAAAGGCAACCTTTTATAATACCTGTTTCCCCGTGTCCTTTTATTCTTCTATCAAAGTCCCAATCTTCTCCTCCGATCAAATTTTCGTCAAAGCCGTTTATCTCCCTAAATGTCTTTGCTCTAACAAATCTTATTGCATCGATACAGGTTGCATTATAAAATACTCTCTCAAAATTCCTTACTTTAATCAAAAAACCAGTTCCAATAATTTTTTCAGGGATATATAATGCCACTTTGTTTATATCCTGTTCAACTATTTTTATACATTCAGAGATTACAGATTCTGATAGATACATATCAGAATCTATATATAAAATATATTTACCTTTTATATTTTTTGCCCCGGTATTTCTTGCTTTTGATCGCTCGGATTTTTCTTCAATAAATTTTACTCCAAATTTATCTGCGATCTTTTTTGTATTATCTTTGCTAAAATTATCTACAACAATTATTTCTATTGTACCCTCGTAATCCTGGTGCTTTATGGAATCTAAGCATTTCTCTAATGTCCTTTCGGAATTATAGGTGGGTATTATGACAGATACTATAGGAGATCTTTCTTTTGTTACCGCTGGATTACAGGTCGGAATGATAATGCTCATTTTTGGCGTCATTTTTCACCTTCCTTAAGAATACTTCTCCCTGTTCGAGAAATCAGTAAGATGTCCTGTTATAGCACTTACACCTCTTTTTATAAATTTCATGTCATCCATATTCCTGACAGATAGCAATCTTCTCATTACATAGCCCGGCGTAAGAAATACCTTGTATAGCTCCTGCGTCAGCTCTTTGATTTCCTGCTCGGTCATAGGGCACCTCATAACCGGCTCCCGCATATCGAATCTACCCCAGTCCTCGGTCAAAAGCCAGCCCTTTTCCTTGCATTCCCTGAAAAGAGGAGTTCCTGGATAGGGGATAATAATCGTTGCCTGCAGCGTATCTGCCCAGCCTTTTTTGAAAATTTCCTTGGCAAGTTTTACAGTTTGCAAAGCATCTGTTTTCGTCTCCCATGGATAACCCATCATAACTGTAAGATGAGGTTTGAGTCCTGCCTTTTTAGCCGTCATACAGGCATTGGGGATATCATCCACTTTTGTACCTTTATTTATCCTGTCAAGCGTGCTCTGGTTTGCCGATTCAACGCCATAAAGTATGAACCTGAATCCTGCCTTTGCCATCAGGTTATATTCTTCCTGCCTGAGGGCGTTCACGCGCATGTTGCAATGGATATTGATTTTTTTATTATATCCTCTCTCTATCATGCCGGTGCAGAAATCATGAAGCCATTTACCCGCAGGAAAAGTACCGGTATCGTCCATTATCTCTTTCACTTTGTATTTCTCAATAACCATGCCTATCTCATCAAGCAGTTTTTCCGGAGTTCTTGTCCTGAAGGATGGGTAAGTAGTAGTCCAGGAGCAGAATGTGCATTTTGCGTGCCAGCAGTCCCTTCCAACCATCGTGTAGGTTCCAGGCGTGCTCTTATAGTTGCCGTTCTTTTCGCTGTAAAGTTCCCATTTCGTTAAATCGCGGTCTATGAATGGCAGTTCGTTCAAGTCATGGTTAAGCTTGAATAGTCCTGTATTCTTTGTATCCCCGTTTTCTCTGTACCATATCCCGGGCTCCAACTCCTTTCCCCTTGTTAGATGATTAATAAGGTTTAGCATGAGGAAATCGTAATCTCCTCCGGTAAGTATAAAGTCGGCCTTACAGTTCTCCATGGATTCTTGCGGAAGGGCAGTCACATGGTCTCCTGTAAGAATTATCTTTGTATCCGGGCTTAAGTTCTTTACATCATTGATAATACTCCAGTGTTTTTTGATTACCGGAGTCTTTGTCTCTATGGCAATTATATCAGGCGCTTGATTTAGAATATCCTTGCGCCACTGTTCATAGGTCTTATTCTCTGCAATCCCATCATCCCATATAACTTGATAGCCGTTTTCTTTCAACAGAGTAGCAGCATGAGCCGGAACCATCGGGTAGATATAAGTGGGATTGTTAAACCACTGGAACTGCCGGTTTTGAGCCAGCAGTGGAATGCCTTTCGGGCTTTCAAGTGGTGGATAGGATATTGAGATTTTCATTATCATCTCTCCAGTTCCCTAACTAATAAGCCCTGAATAAAGTATATGCCATATACAATGTGTGTTGCTATTGTTCCAGCAAATACGAGAGGATAAAACCTCATATCCTTTCCTGCAGCAGTTGCCATTAAAGAAGCTGCCAGTGCTGCAAGAAGATATATGGATAGTATGGAAATATAGAGAAGCAGCATAGAACTATCTATAAGTGAAAAAATAATTCCAGTCATCATAAAAATGACAAACATTGAGGGAAAGAAATAATTCAAGCGGAGAGATGTTTCAGGGAATCGTTTTGCAAAGAAGCCGCGATGTTGACCGAATCTTGACACTTGCCTTAGATGCTGCTTAAATAATGGTCTGCGGTGGTGGTAAACAACAACATCTGGCGATTCAATCATCTTTTTCCCGAGCCTTTTTATCCCCAGACAAATCAACGTATCTTCACCGGGCCAGTATTTTTCATCCCAGCCGCCGATCTTTTCCAGAACACATTTGAGGGCAATGAAGTTACATGAGTGAATATCATACGATACAAGAGGTTTACCGGTACTGTATCTATTTGCCAGGCCGCCGACCATGAAGGAAGAAAGAACGTACCCACCTGCCTTTTGCAGGATTGAATCCTTCTCAGGCGTCACGCCCGGCCCCCCAACGGCAGCTACCTCTGTATCATTAAAATATTTGAGTGCGTTTTTAAGCCAATCCTTTCTTGGAAATGCATCAGAATCAATGAAAGCCAGGAATTCGCCATTAGAGTTTTTTATTCCAATATTTCTTTTTCTACCAGGAGAAACTTCACCTGTCGGAATTATATTTATACCTTTTACTGAATCTGAATGATGGTCGGGTAATACTATTACTTCGAAATTCTCATACTCAAGCTGTAAGCATCCGTTGATGCATTCTAGAGTAAGTGCATCAATACCTTTGCATGGAATGATTATAGATACACCGGGATTCATTCAATATCCTTTTTTATTAAAGAATAGAATCTTCTTGTTCTCTCTGGACACTTTACGAATGTAGATAAGGATGTTCATTTGAACCATATGTATTTTACTACCCCCCTTCCAGTTCTTGTTGCTAATCTTTTAGATAAAGCAATTATTGAGTCCGTATTTGTAGAGCTTACTATAATAAATTAACTACCACTATCTTTATTATATTACCCCGCACTTGTTTTTGATCTGAAGCTGATATCATGCTATCCGCCCCTGCAGGCCAATTTTCTTATCGTAATACTTTAAGATATATAGCCTGTAAAAGACGGCGATTGTGTCATTTGCTATTTTGAGAATATCTTTTAGTTTTATTCTGCCTTTCTTGCGATGATAATGCAGTACGATTGGAGCATCTATCATCTTATAGCCTGAGTGTCTGGCACTGGCAAGTATTTCAATATCGTAAGCATATCTTTTAACCAGCATTTTTGGTATTATGGTATCGATGACCTTGCGCCTGTAAAGTTTTAATCCCAGTTGAGTATCACTTATCGGCAATCTAAACAGTAACTTAACCACCAGGAGATATGCCAGACTGAGGAGTTTCCTGTTTGTTGGATAATTTATTCTGGACTCAGGATGCCTTTTTGACCCGACAACAATATCTGCGTTGTATTTTTTCATATACTCAAGGAGAGTCGGTAATTGATTTGGGTGCAGCTCTAAATCAGCATCTAAGAATGTTACAAGGTCTCCGCTTGCAAACCTGCACCCGTATTTTATGGCATTTCCTTTACCGTGATTCTGGCTGTAATGCACTACTTTTACATTATCAAAAGATGATGCTGCTTTTGATGCTTCAATAGAGGTATTATCAGTGCTACCGTCATCAACAATTATTATCTCATGAGGTATCTGAAAGCGGTTCATTGTTTTAGATGTTTCTTGAATTGTATTGACAATATGAAGTTCTTCATTATATGTTGGAATGACTATAGATACATCTACCACACACCCTCGCCCCCTTTAACCCTTCTAAATCCTGAGTTACAAAGATATTTAATCGTAAAGTATTTATAGATTGCGCATAGACTCTTCATGTGGGGCAATGAAAATTCGATACGGAGCGGTCGCTTCCAATGGTTATAGAAGCTATGACGATTAATCGCTGCGTGTTGAGTGGTTTATACTGAAACATCTGCTCCGAGGAGACATGGGGGGAAATAAATGGTTGATAAAAGAAACAAAAATAGAACATTTATGGTAAGTTCATTGATTACACTATCGGTTATTATGATACTGATAGCTTTAGTACCTGCCAATGCTGTTACAATCTCGATAAATGAGCTCTCAGGATCGATTATGCGGGGCGATCCGAAAACGTTCATAGTAATGGTGAAGATGGAAAGTCAGGATAAGTTCGTTCCTATCTCTAATATAACTTTAAGCGTTAACGGGCCTAATACAAAAAATTGGACTTTCAATCCTTTCAGTGGTGTACTAACAAATCCGCCAAATGATAAAAACATAACAATAAAGGTGTTATCTCCACCTGGCTCAGGAAGCCCCGGATCTGGTTATGGTTATGGATACGGCTATGATTTCGGCTATGGATATAACAATCAACAGGGAGGAAAGTCCATTTTATTAACTTACCAAATTACTCTCTCAACAACTGACCTGACGCCAGGCAACTATACTGCAACTGCCTATCTCAATACAGGAAATCCTGCTAAGGCTACTTTTGCCTCATCTGCTACGCCATTCACAATAACATCTAATAATTAAATTGTTCCTAATTTTTATTTTTAAACGAAACTTTTAGAATTAGAGGGAAATTTCCCTGTCCATGGCTAAAACAAAACCCTCACCCTGCTGTCAATGCTTGAAACCACCTGCTGCAGCTTATGCTTTTTATCCTCAATGTCGCGCTCAAGCGAAGCAAGGCGATTTTTCGTCGTCTCAAGCTCTTCCTGTACAGAAGCTAGCTTCTCCTGAAGCTCTGATATCCTGCTGCCCAGGCTCTTCTCCTCAGCAACGATCTCCAGTTTTGCTATTTCATCCTTTTTCATCTCGATTTCTGCCATAAGAGTATGGTATTGCTCTTTATACGAGCCAAAAGACGATTGGGCAAGCCTGACCTGCTCCAGCATTTTATCAAGTTTTTCAAGTTTCAGGACATCGCTTTCAACGATGATCTTCTCAAACTCTATGAAGAATCCGGGGCTGCAGCATTTAGAGTCTGATAAACATAGATTCAGCCCCTCCTTGACATCAGGCGCCAGGGTATATCTCCCGCTTTCGCTTAACTGCTTGAGCCTGTTGAGGGCTTTATTCAGAGGCAGAACAATATTATTAATCTCTGATTCTGTCTTTTTTGCGCTATCCAGAAGCGCAGCAAGCTCATCCATGCTCCTCTGGTATTGCTTCCACTGCTCGCTTTCCTTCAGTCGGACAAGGGCGCCCTGCCCTTCCTCAATCTCTTTTTCCAGGGCTGCCACTTTTTCCTCTTTCTCTTTTATGGATATGTTCTCAAGTCCAATGGCGGAATGCATCTCTTTTATAGCCTGTATAGCCTTTAAGGCATTCTCAACCGCATCAAGCAGTTTCTTCCTTTCCTTCAGGGGCTCAACAAGCTGGTTCAAAAGCCTGCCCAGCGCATTTACGTCCGAGATCACCTCTTTTGAGTCTTCAAGGAATACCATCTTAGCGTACTGGTAGCTCTTCATCATGTTCTCGAGGCATACATTCAGAGTTTGCATGGCGTTCTCATGGAATGTGATGATAGTTTTGATATCGGTAGCTTTCGGGACAGTTATATTGTCTGTAAGCAGCCTGACCTGTTTTACCATGTTGTCCCTGTTAGTTGTGGCGACCTTCACCATCTTGAGGTGATACCTTCCTTCAGGCTGCGCCTCTTCAAGCCCGGCAGCGCTTTTTTTGATGTCCCTGAGCGCATCTTCTATATCCGAATAAATGGGAGCGACCTGCCTTTTTACTTCTCCGGATATTTCTTTTGATTTTGGTTCAAGCCATTCCGCAAGCTCATCAAACCCGATCTCAGGCGAAAACGGTTCTTTTTTTCCGAATATCCTCTCAATCCATTTCAAATTATATCATATTATGATGAACTTGATATATTATCAATTCTTTTAGATGGGCTCATCTAACATGTTCCCGCTGAAATAAGTATCGTATGCGCTCATGTCAAAGTGCCCGTGCCCGCTCAGGTTAAAGAGTATGGTCTTCTTCTCACCGCTCTTTTTACACTCAAGCGCTTTATCTATCGCGCACTTTATCGCATGTGCCGATTCAGGCGCGGGAACTATGCCTTCGCTTCTTGCAAATGTCACTCCTGCTTTAAATACCTCTGTCTGGCTGTATGCGACCGCATCTATCACTTTGTCAGCATACAACTGGCTCACGATGGGGGAATCGCCGTGATACCGCAGCCCTCCGGCATGTATGGCAGGCGGGACGTATTCATGTCCCATGGTGTACATTTTCAGGAGAGGCGTAAGTCCCACCGTGTCCCCGAAATCGTACCTGAACTCACCGCCTGTGAGGCTGGGGCATGCTGTGGGTTCAACTGCAACAACTTCTACGTCCTTTGTTCCGGCAAGCTTATCCATAAGGAACGGGAAGCTCAATCCTGCGAAGTTGCTCCCTCCTCCCACGCTCCCAATGATACAATCAGGGTATTCCTCAACCTGCGCCAGTTGCTCCTTTGTCTCCTGACCGATAACGGTCTGGTGAAGCATTACGTGGTTAAGGACGCTTCCGAGGGAATAATGTGTATCGTCATGGGTAGCTGCATCTTCAATAGCTTCGCTTATCGCGATCCCAAGACTTCCCGGGGAACCCGGGTCTTTAGAGAGGATCTTTTTCCCGGCATTTGTTTTATCGCTCGGTGAAGGGATGACATCCGCACCCCACAGATGCATCAACGATTTGCGGTACGGCTTCTGCTGGTAGCTTATCTTTACCATATAGACCGTGCACTTAAGACCGAACAGGGTAGTTGCAAGAGCGAGCGCGCTTCCCCACTGTCCTGCGCCCGTCTCTGTCGCCAGCCGTTCAATGCCTTCTTTCATATTATAATATGCCTGTGCCACGGCTGTATTGGGTTTATGGCTGCCTGCCGGGCTTACGCCTTCGTACTTATAATAAATCCTGGCAGGCGTCTTCAGGGCAGCTTCAAGACGGTGCGCCCTGTACAGGGGAGAAGGGCGCCACAGGCTGTAGATATCCCTGACTTCATCGGGTATTGCTATGAACCTCTCCTGGCTGACCTCCTGCTTTATAAGTTCCATCGGGAAAAGGGGCGAGAGGTCTTTCGGACCGATGGGCTCTTTCGTAGCAGGGTTCAGAGGGGGAGAAAGAGGCGTCGGCATATCCGGTAAAATGTTGTACCATTTCTTCGGGATTTCGTTTTCATCAAGTATTATCTTTGTTTTCTGCACGGGAACATCTCCAGAGAGAATATTTACGGGGTAGTATATCAAGCTTGGTAATCTAAGTCAAAAAAATTATAATTAGAATGAACAATCAGCACCAATAAATAGTTGCATTGTCTATTAGCGTACTCTCATGAAGCTGACGATCCAGAAATCGGACATTAAAGGGACAGCCAAAGCCCCGCCATCAAAAAGCTATACGCACAGGGGCATTGCTATAGCGGCGCTCTCGAAAAAAGCAACTGTCAATAACCCGCTGATTTCAGAGGATACAAAAGCTACAATAAGAGCCTGTGAGGCTTTCGGAGCAAGCATAGAATCAAGGAAAGATTCGCTCATAATCAAAGGATTCGACGGCAAACTAAAAGTCCCGGATAACGTGATCGATGTCGCGAATTCCGGTACCACGCTTCGCATAATGACGGCAGTGGCTTCACTTGCCGACGGCGCCACGGTTCTCACAGGCGATGCCAGCATACGGACAAGACCCAACACGCCGCTCCTGAACACGCTGAACGACCTGGGAGCGGAGGCGTTCTCCACACGCAACAACGGCATGGCTCCTATTGTTGTGAGGGGAAAGATGAGAGGAGGGCGCGTTCACATTGATGGCTCGATAAGTTCACAGTTCATCTCAGCGCTCCTTATCGCCTGCCCGTTCGCGCAGAACGAGACAACGGTTATGATAAAGGGAGAATTGAAGTCCAGACCGTACGTGAACATCACAATAGATATGCTAAGAGATGCCGGTGCCAAAATCACAGCAGAAGGCACGAATTCTTTCATAATCCCTCCGGAGCAGGAGTACAATATGAAGTCGTATAATGTCCCGGGTGATTTCTCCTCGGCTTCATATATGATGGCTGCTGGTGCGCTTTGCGGCGAAGTTACAATCAAGAACCTGTTCCCTTCGGAGCAGGGGGATTCGGCGTTGATCGGGATACTGGAAAAAATGGGAGCGAAAATCCGGTGGGATGAGAAAAAAGGCGAGGTAAATGTTAGCAGGGGCGAACTGCACGGCATTGTTGTCGATGTTGGGGAGACCCCCGACCTTGTTCCAACGCTGGCTGTGCTGGGTGCAGCTTCGGAGGGCACAATGGTCATTGAGAACGCAGAGCATGTAAGATATAAGGAAACTGACAGGCTTCATGCGATGACAGTTGAACTGAAAAAGATGGGTGTGGACATAACAGAAGAAAAAGACAGGCTGATAATCAAAGGCGGGACATTGAGAGGCGCCGAAGTGCACGGCTGGGACGACCACAGGATTGTTATGGCGCTGGCAGTGGCAGGGATGGTGTCAGGTGACACGACCATCGATACGGTGGAATCGGTAAGCATATCATATCCCGGGTTCTTTGAGGATTTGAAGAAGATTGGCGCATGTGTCAAGTCACATGAATAACAGTTAATAAAGACAGTTAATAAAATCTGAGGTAACATCCTGATAAAAGAAATTGTTATACAAAATGCTGCTGCTTCCGGGATTGAGTGGTTAAAGAACCAGAAACCCATTACAGTTAAAGACATATCCAGGACAATCCAGGCATTATCATTATGGGGCGAGACGACATCCGGCATGGTTGAATTACTATTATCAAAGAAAAAAGACGGATTCTGGGAAACGGAAAAACCGGTTCTTGACACCTCAAGAGCTTGCAGTGCGCTGGCAGGATGCGGGATAATATATTCAGATACCATCAACTGGATACTGGAACGACAGGAGGATGGCAACTGGAATAACAACGAGATCGATACTTCATACGCCCTGATAGCACTCGGAGATGCCAGCATAAAAAACGAGCCCGGATGTGAATGGCTGCGGCGCAATTACGGGGAGAAATGGGAATATGCGGGTACGACATCGCTGATAATCACGGCTCTCCTGAAACAAAATAAAACAAAATACGGAGAGTTCATAAAAGACCGCTCAGGCTGGCTTCTTTCCAGAAGGCAATCCGGAGGATGGATATATGTAGCCACGAGCAACCTTGCAATTCAGGCATTGATGCTGGCAGAAGAAAATGATATTATGCCATCTATCCAATGGCTCCTGGGAAAACAGGATAACGGCAACTGGGGCGATATCACTTCAACTTCGCTTTCGTTAATCTCATTAAGGATTTATCCAGTACTTCCGAATAGCTCTACTTCCGAGTGAATGAAATATCAGCACATCTATTTTAAAGTGAATCATCCTCAGATGATGTTTTTAAGCGGTTGATATTTGAGGTCATGATCATGAATATACAACCTCTTGATATAATGGCCATGACCTCAGAGTTATTGAGTAAAACAAACATAATAAAATTACCTGAAGGTACAACGTATAGTTTTCAAGACACACTGAATGTGATTCTGCACGCAGCCACATCAGTTACCAACTCGTTAGAATCAGCAAGCATAGATCTCAGACTGAAGAATCCAGATAAAAATGTGCCATCTGGCGACTCCATTCACGATTATATAAATTCAAACAGTATATATTACATAATGTCCGCATTCAGAAGCATAAATACTGAAATAATCAAACTGGCAAACCTTAGAGGAACTGTTCACGATGTTGCCATCGATTTCCATGACATACCTTACTATGGTGAAAAGGACACATCTGGAGTAAGAGGTATCAAACCCAAGAATGGGACGTGCTGGGGATATTCATTTTGTTCACTTGATATAATTGGAGAAACA
>NZ_FZMP01000132.1 GCF_900196725.1 Candidatus Methanoperedens nitratireducens
AGGGTTAACTGGCCCACCTTGCGTTCCAGCTCCCGTACCTGGCGATCCCGGTCGAGTTCGCCCTGTCCTCGGCGAGTCCTGAGCGCCGCCTGTCCACCTTCCAGGAACCGATCCCGCCAGGCAAACAGTTGGGCTTGGCTGAGCCCATGCTTGCGGGCTACCTCTACGGCCTCACCGCCACGCAGCAGTTCCAGCACGACGGCCGCCTTGCGGGTGAGGGTCCAGCGATTGAGTGTTCGGGTCGACTCGGTCATTCGGCACCTCCTTGTTGAGTCGCCCCAGTTTGTCACAAGCGCTGTCTACTCCTCAAGGGGGGCAGTATACGGGCAACGGCCAGCAAGTACATCTCCGCGTCCACCACGATCGCTTTGTAGCGGCCACGAAACAGCGGTCCATCCCGTGTATGCCAACGGTTATAGCGCTGCGTGTACAACCCGTCCAGATGGCGCATGACCCGCGACACGTTGCCCTGCGGCGTTTGAATGAGCAGATGATAGTGATTGCTCAGCAGGCAAAAGGCCATGACTCGGACTCCCCACATCTCATGGCAGTCGGACAAAATATCGAAAAAGAGCTCGCGATCGGATCGATTTGTGAACACATCTTGATAGGCCAAGCCGCGATTCATGACATGATAGTAGGCGCCTGGATATGCAATGCGAAGGGGTCGCGACATGGCTTGACCGTATCAGGACAACCAATGTGAGTCAAGAGCAGACTTGACCCCCTTCCTTTCGTTGCGCTGGCCTCGGAAGGCTTGGGGCGGGAGGTAGGGGCAGTCGGTCTCCAGGAGGAGGCGATCCGTCTTGGCCTTGCGCACAACGGTACGGAGGGCCTCGTTCTTGGGATACGTCACTGGATCGGCAATTGAGACGTAGTAGCCTCTCCGCCAGGTCTCTTCAGCCATAGCGAGATCACCGGAGAAGCAGTGCATTGAGAGCCCTCCTGCCCGTATGGGCAGTTCAGGCTCTCATAATACCTGGATCAATTCTAAGGAGTCAGGTCAACGCTATTCGAGAATACGCCAATTCTACAGGTCTTTTTGCATACGAACTCCGAAGAGCTAGAGGTTGATGATCGCATCCAATTGAATTTATTGGATTAATGTTAGGACATTATTGCTATATACAATACTTAGTATTATCGTTTAACATCATAGTATGAATAATGAAATACTTTATGGTTGACAACAATATTTGATGTCGTAAAATTTGGTAGAAAGCGTTTTTTCCCATATTATTCTGAGGAGGACCGCTCAATAGGGGTAGAATAAGCACTCAGTTGAGAGGGGGCAAGAGACAAGGTTGGAGGGAAGAAGCGAATGACGGCAAAGCGGAAGCTGGAGGTGTACGTGGAGATGCGCCAGAAGGACGCCAACGTGGGCGAGATCCTGCAGCGGTATGGGCTCCACCTGAACGACCTCCGGCGGATCGAGACGTTGGTGGAACAGGCCGCCCTGACGGCGCTTAAGAGGAGCCGACGCGGGCCTGGGGCAGATCCCCAGGAGGACAGAGAGTATGCCGAACTCGTGGCTGAGCTGGCGCAAAAGCAGAATGCGTTGGTCGAGTTGACTATAGAGTACACCCTGCTCAAAAAAGCGAGTGCTCGGGTTGGAGGGGTCCCTCAATGCCTCCACCTCTATGGCGAACGGCGGAAGGCGCTGATCAAGGCGATCGAGGACGCCATCGCGGCCGGGTTGACCGAGCGGGCGGCGTGTGCGACGGTGGAACTCGTTGAGCGCCGCTTACGGCGGTGGCGAGCCCAGGCTCAAGCGGGGGACTACGCCCGCCATGCGAAGTCGGTGACCGTCCGGCCCGTCAACGCCCTCACCCCCGGGGAGTGGGAGGGCATCCTCGCCGCACGAGACAAGATCAAAGTCAAGACCTTTGCTGCCTGGCGAGCGTATCACACCGCAGCCAGAGGTCAACATAAGGTTGTGGAAGCGGACATTTCTTAACTAACTCGCCGTTGACAAAAATAGACAATCGACTCTGATTGGAGGCAGGCAATGGATAAACTCCAAAGAATGGCTAAGTTTTCCCACTACACCGGCCTAGATAAGGGACTGGAGGAAAGAAAGAAGGTCTCCAGAAAACGCCTAAGAAACATCCTGAACCATATTAATTTTCAAACTGGCACAATACTTATAAATTTCAAACATCTAAAATATGATACCGTCCTATCTCTTCAAGTCAAGCCACAGCCATGTCTTGAAAATAGTTTGGAATGTTTGTGGATTGAACCAGCAGGACTAAAACAGAAATTGACTTCTTACAAATTTCTAAATTTTCTACTTACAGATGATCTAGCGCTTATTCTTGTTGAAGCTGCCTTAGAGGAAATAAGTGAGGAAGGAATTAGTTTCAGCCTTCCTGAAATTTGTTACGAACTTAGCTATCGCAAGGTAAGAAGGCATTTATGCAAGGGTATTCAGGTTGATTTCATTCAAAACAGTGTAATATTTTACGGATCTCTTTTGAACTTTAGCGCTGTCTCGTTCTGTATAGAAGTATCAACTGAGCCGTCCCAACCATTTCATTGGGTTAATCCTGAAGATACAGTATATGTTACATTCAAAAATAAACAGGATATACTTTATTCAGGAGAATGCAGGATAATCCGACAAACGTATGGCCAAAAAAAGAGCGCTTTTGTATTAAAACCTGTAAACGATCAGATACGCAGATTTAAGACAAAAGAATTTCGAAGCTCTCGACACAAATTGTCACCCTCACCAAATATTAACTTTATACATCCTTTCACTCAGAAACTTATCAATATGGAAGTTGAAGATCTAACAGGTTCTGGTTTTTCTATTGAGGAAGACATGGACAATGCTGTGCTTTTGGCTGGAATGATTATCCCGGAACTGTATATAGAATTAGCACATGATTTTAAAATCAGATGCAAGTCGCAGGTTGTTAATAGAAATGTTTATAAAACTAACGATAACAAAACTCTCCTAAAGTGTGGAATGACCATCTTAGATATGGATATCCAGGAACAAGTAAGACTTTCGAGTTATTTGCATCAGGCGGTAAATAAGAAGGCCTATGTTTGCAATAGGGTGGATATGGATGCGCTGTGGAGGTTCTTTTTCGAGACAGGCTTTATCTATCCTAAAAAATATGCCCTTATGTGCGCTGACAAGGAAAGGTTTAAAGAAACTTATGAGAAGCTTTATGTCGAAAATCCCCAAATAGCCAGATATTTTGTATGTCAAGACAAAGGCGTAATTCAAGCACATATATCTATAGTCCGTTTTTATGAAGATACATGGCTAATTCACCACCATGCCTCCCTCAGAGCAGAACATGGCAATACCGGACTTGTTGTGCTGAGACAGGTTGAACGTTATATAAACGATTTTCACCGTCTCTATTCAACACATATGAATTTTATCGGTTGTTATTTCAGACCAGATAATAAGTTTCCTATGCGTGTTTTTGGAGGATGTGCCAAGGCAATCAATACTCCAAAGGCATGTTCCGTTGATTCCTTTGTCTATTTCTCTTTTCCAAGAAGTGGCACAGACCCTAATTTACCGGAAGCAATGACCTTAACTAAAACCCAGCCTGAAGACCTTTTAGAACTGGAAAACTTTTATGAATATGAATCCGGAGGCCTGATGCTTCAAGCCCTAGATTTAACGCCGGATATGATTGATAATGATAATCTCAGTAAAGAATTTAACAGGCTTGGTTTCAAAAGAGAAAGGATTCTTTTTTCCTTGAAGAAAAATGATGCTGTAAAGGCAATTATAGTGGTAAATGTCTCTGATATCGGCTTAAATCTGTCTAACCTGACGAATTGTTTCCATGTTATTATTCTGGACGCTAAAGATCTCCCCATTAACACAATTTATATCTGCCTCTCCATGCTATCAAAGTATTATGAGCAGCATGATGAAATTCCTGTATTACTGTATCCCATTAGCTATGCGCAAAGCCAGTCCGTACCCTATGACAAAATACACACCCTATGGATTTTGAATACACAATATACCGATCAATACTTCAAATACATGGATAAGTTATTTCACCATAGTCATAATGAAGAGGTTCAAGATTTTATAGTTTACCCCGAGATGCACGATGATACGAGAACGCGGCGTGAGAAACATGGGAGGCCGTTGCGCATTGTCACTAAGAATGAGATTGACTCCCAACATGAAAACGAAGACGGACGATAAGAGAGCGCATGTTACTATGAATCAAAAAGTATTGTGGAGAGGATTAGCTGCTTATGTACTGATATTCTTTGTCTTTTGTACCACCTCAAATGTTTATGGCTCTGGCTTTGCAGTCTATACACAGGGTGCATCGGCTTTAGGTCAGGCAGATGCTGTCATTGCGCACGCAGATGACCCCTCGGCGATTTTCTTCAATCCCGCATTGATTAACAAACTCGAAAGAACACAAATAGAAATAGGAACAACCTTACTCATCCCTTCGCAGGAATTTAGAAGTGCTGCAACGGGAAATTCATCTGGAACAGAAAATCAGGTGTTTTATCCATTCACAGTTTTTGTTACGTATAAATTCAATGATAAGATCAGCGCAGGTTTGGGTATCTTTAGTCCTTTCGGATTAGGGATTGACTGGGGTAATAAGTGGGAAGGAAGATACATAGCAACCGACTCAGAACTGACAACTTTCAATTTCAATCCTGTAGTATCATACAAGGTCACACCTGATTTTACATTTGCCGCAGGAGTGGATTTCCTTCTCCTTGACACAACGTTAAAAAAGAAACTAAACCTATCGGGATTGGCGAGCGCTGTCCCTGGCCTTGGCCTTCCTGCTGGCCTTCCTGACGGTAAACAAAAATTTAAGGGTGATGGACATGGTGTTGGATATAATTTTGGAATCCTGTATGACATCAATAAAGATATTTCGTTCGGCGCCGCATACCGAAGCGAAATCAAGGTTGGCATTGATGGTGATGCCACCTTTACCCTTCCCAGCCCCTCACTTGGCGCTCTATTTCCAAATACCCCCGGCGATTCACATATTACGCTTCCACGAGTAGTCCAGGCAGGCGTCGCCTACAAGGGTTTTCATCGACTGACACTAGAAACTGGTATGAGATGGGAGGGCTGGTCATCATTTAAAGAATTACGGATAAACCTGGATAAGCCTGTGTTAGGCAGTACCACGTCCATTACAGAAAAAAACTGGCATGATACGTACTCTGCAAATCTTGGGGTAACATATCAACTGAATGATACGGTTGCATTGCTTGCCGGCTATCTCTATGGAGGAAATCCAGTACCTGATAAGACATTTGACCCTATTGTCCCAGATGCGACTACACACCTTTTCACCGTTGGAACAAATATAAAATATCAGAACATGAGAATCGACTTGGCATATGGTTATCAATTTCTGGAGGGGAGGAATAAGAACAATACAGTTGCTGATCCATTTAATCCTTCAAACAACGCCAATGGGAGGTATGATACAGATATTCATCTGATCGGTATCAGCCTAACGTATAAAATGTAAGAACATGAGCATCGACCCGCATATGGTTATCAATTGGATCAAGTCCTTTTTTTCCTGTAACAGCTCGGAGACATCACCTCCGCTTTTCATGATCTCAAGCAGCCAGCTTCATCAGATCGGGATCCTCCCACTCGTTGTGGTCAAGAAAGGAGAGCGGCTATCGAATACTTAATGGAAAATGAAGAAGAGGCTTTCCGTCTGGATATTAAAACAAATAGTAGGGTTGTTGAGCGGCAAGCTCTCTGGGCTGGTATAAAGCCAGGTATGCACGTTGCTGATCTGTGTTGCGGTGCAGGAAAAGTAACTTCTATATTACATAAATTAGTTCAACCTGGTGGAGTGGCAATCGGATTGGATGGTTCAGAAAAGAGGATTGAATATGCTAAAGAACACTATAATGATAACGGGATAAAATTCGAGCATAGAGATATACGAAACCTTCTTGACGATGTAGTAGTGTTTGACTTTGTCTGGATGCGCTTTCTTTTAGAATATTACCTTTCTAGCAGTTTTGACATCGTTAAAAATGTAACTAAGATTGTAAAACCAGGCGGTATTTTGTGCCTGGTTGATTTAGACTATAATTGTTTAAGCCATTTTGGCATGTCGCCAAAATTGGAAAGAACCATTTTTGCTGTAATGAAATATTTAGAGAAAAACGCAGATTTCGATCCGTATGCAGGGAGAAAACTTTATTCTTTCTTATATGACCTTGGCTATCAGGATATAAACATAGACGTTACCGCTCATCATCTGATATTTGGGGAATTAACAGACATTGACGCCTTCAACTGGATGAAAAAGTTTGAAGTCATCTCAAAAAAAGTAAATTTCAATTATGAAGAATATGAGGGAGGATACGAAGAGTTTTTAGAGGAATTTAATAGATTTTTTGTTAATCCAAGAAGATTTACTTACACACCAGTAATTTGTTGCAGAGGACGTAAGCCTGCTACTTGATTGAACTATGTAAAACATGTTGGATTACGTCTTGAATGTTTTGTTGTAATATCTCATAAAAGCATCAACGATTTTTTTGTCATAACTTTTTCCCACCTCCGCATTGAGTAGTTGAAATGCTATATCCAGGGACATCGGGTCCCTGTAATGACGTTTTGCTGTTATCGCTTCGAAAAAGTCCGCTACGCCAATTATTCTAGCGCCCAGAGGAATATCTTCCCCCTTCTGTCCTTTTGGGTAACCACTTCCATCAATTTTTTCATGATGTGATGCCGCAATATTAGGAATTTCCTTATAAATACCTTCAAAATGTATCTGTGCCAATATTCTCCTGGTTTTATCCGCATGACTTTGTATTTCTTTACGTTCTTCGGCATCCAATTTTCCTGGTTTCATTAAGATAGAATCTTTAATACCTATCTTGCCATAATCATGCAATAATGCCGCTATACGAATGACTTCTCGATAATCTTGCGGCAAGTCTAATTCACGACATATTCCCAGCGCATATTCTGTAACTTTTTCGGAATGACCTGCTGTAAGTGGATCTCTGGCATCAATGCTGGCTGCTAATGTGTGTAATATTGATTTAAATTGCCGTTCTTTTGTTTCCATGAGAATACAGTTATGAATGCTTACCCCAATTTCAGGCGCAATACCCATAAGCAAACTCATATCACTTTGGACCAATGGCTTTTTTGTCTTTATATTGTCTACTGCAAGAATTCCTAGTGACTTTCCTTCGTAGATCATTGGGCAACAGATAAAGGACAATGCCCCCAATTTTTTTGCAAATTCTAGGCTGTGAGATGAAAGGTTGGTCTCTATCTCATGCACATCATTTATTAAAAAAGGTTTCTGTTCACGAAAACAGACCACAAACAGCCCCTTAGACTCAGACCTATTTAAGTGAAACTGAGTGCGTTGCAAAATGTCTAATTGCTCGGGAGTATAACCAAAACCTGCACGAAATACTAACGAGGAATTGGCTTTATTTGCTAAAAGAATCATGCCTCGATCATAGCCAAGACGAGTCTCCAACACTTTAATAACATTAGATAAAATAATCTCTATATCCATTTGCTTGCTAAGCGATAGTCCAATTTCACCTATCATTCGGGAATTATTATAATTTATCTCAATCTGTTCTATAAGCTTATTAGATGCGATACTAAGACTAGCTATGGCCGCGTTTAATTCTCTTTTTTCAACAATTACAGTATAGAGAGTGAATGAAAGAACAATAAAAACAGAGCATAGTAATGTTGCGATCAGGACAGACAAAGAATACATGAAATAAGAAGCGAGGCTTGCGGTGAGAACAAATGGGACGGAATAATTTCTTATTTTTTTAATGAAGGAGAAATACGATTGTTTCCATGAAACAATATAACGACAAGCTTTCCCACCGTTGAAGGTACATTCAGAATGTCTGATTTCAGGGAGACTATGGTTAAATATTAAGGCAATAGCTTCAAAATACCCGATTCTGTTATCGCATTGAAATTGTTTTTCATGGACGCCTTTTCGTGGAGTGACAGTTATTTCAATCTCTTGAGGGGATGTTATCTTTGATTCATAAACTGTCGATTTGGTGAATTTAGGGGCATATTTTCCTATTATTTCATAAGCTTTTGCAGGACCAACAAGACCCAACATATATTGTCTCATTGTTCCAATGGAATCGGATGATGCCGCGTATCTTCCGGCTTCTCTTGCTATATCTTTATTTTTAGTTAGCTTTTCCAGTTTTTCATAAAACAGATCTACTTGTTCCTGAGTAAACCAGTGGCCTTCGTCGGTAACCTGATATGGCTCAATCCTGGCGTAGTCTAGTAATTCACTGATATTTATGTAATTATATTTTTTATTAATAAACTTTATGTAGGTATCTATTAGTCTACTATTATATAGAGGGTTATTGACGGTCAAGCCCATTTCCTCCTGTAAAAGCTCAGAGGCATAACCTCCACCCACCCGCTCGGTCGACCCGACCGTGGCGGCGTCTTCGATCGCCATGATCAGCGCCTCCCGTCGCTCGCCATGGAGGTGGAGGCCATTGAGGGACCCTTCCAACCCGAGCGCTCGCTTTTTTTGAGCAGGGTGTGCTTCACGGTCAACTCGACCAACACATTCTGCTTTTCCGCCAGCTCAGCCACGAGTTCGGCAATCGGTTGATTTCTATACAGAGTTAGCATTATTCAACTGATAAGATATTACTAATGATGGCTGCAAGTATATGTTTACTGTTCTTGCTTATCAATAGTTATTATAGGCATTATACACCTATAAGCATGGCTTGGCATTATGCGTATTAGATCGCCTAGAATGTTACTACAGGAAGTATCGTTGACTCATTGAGAATGTAACCCACACACGGCAGGCCATTTTTCTGACCAAGGAGGGTTACGCTGTGAGTCAAAAGTCCAAATGGGAGCATCTCAAAGCGATTTACCTACGCTACCACAAGGCCTCCAAGACCCTCAGGCACTATATCCTCAATGAGTTCTGTCAGGTCTGTGGCTACAACCGAAAATACGCCATCCGGCTACTCAACAGCTCACCGCCACAATGACCCTACCCACACCAGCGCAAGCGCCGGGTGACCTACGGCCATCAGGTGATCTCCCCGCTGACCGCGATCCCATATGCCCCGACACAGCAGAGGGCAGAGCAGCGGAAGGCGGGCTATCAGCGCTGGTGCCAGCAGCAGGGGCTGAAAACGGCCGCCAAGGTACTCGATCGAGACTGGGAACGGATGCTCACGTTCTACCAGTTTCCCAAGGAGCACTGGGTGCACCTGCGCACGAGCAATCCGATCGAATCGCCCTTTGCCGCCTTGCGGCTGCGGACCGATGCGGCGAGGCGGTTCAAGAAGGTGGACAATGCTACGGCGGTCATCTGGAAGATGCTGCTGGTCGCCCAGCAACGCTTCCAGCGACTGCACGCCTCGGAGTTGTTGATGGAGGTCTATCATAGCGCCACGTTCGTGAATGGCATGCGCGTCATGGAACAAGCCTGGAAGAATGCCGCCTGACTTCTTTTTGTACACCTCTTGACACGACCTCAAGTCGCGGGATATCGACCCTTAACGAAAGAACGTATCAGTTAATTAAATATACTCAATGAAAAATGGTCAGAAAAAAGCAGAGGACACACTACGGTCGTGGGCCGCGTATGTGGCTCAAAAACCGTGAATGGAGGCTTCGCCTCCGGATAAAGCCTTTTTGAAATTTTCCACCTGCTCGGCTTTCAGGTCGTGAAACTGCAGACCACATTCGTAGCGGCTCGACTCCAGTTTTCGGATCCAGGCGACCTTCCCGACGACGATGATGGCCTGAAGCCCGGGGGGCTTGATGTGAAGCAATAATTTGTCGCCAGGGGGAAGCGCTTGCGCCATTTCAAATTTGACACCGCCGAGTGAGACATCCTGTGTGTAAACCTCGTGAATCTCAGGGGTGGTGAAGGCCTGCTCCAGCCGCTGGCAGCTGAACTTCCAGGTTTTGGGATGGCGTTTGCCATGACGACGTCCGGACTTTAACGATGCAATCTTTTCCGGAAAACTTGGCTTGATAAAGCGAGACATCGACACTCTCAAGTAAGGTCACCGCCTCGCGGCCATCGATAGGAAAGGTGGCGATCCCACCACTGAAGGTGATGTGGTGGCGATGCAAAAAATCATTTTCTGCCACGGTGGCCCGCACCCGCTCCCCATAGTGAAGCGC
>NZ_FZMP01000127.1 GCF_900196725.1 Candidatus Methanoperedens nitratireducens
TCTACTCTTCGGAAAGTTCACTGTCAGTACTCAAAGGATCCGATATCGTAGCCTGCACCTTTAGGTCTGGAATTCCCGTCATAGTCTATGCCAGGAGCATCCGTGGATGTTCCCTTATCTATTGCCGGGGAACCGCTCTTGATATGGAAATCGCCACCTGACGGATTAACGAACAGTGGGCTTCCGGTCACGTAACTGCTGCCCATTGTACCTCCTCCTCCGTCAACCAGATTGTTGGTTATGACTGTGTTGCCTCCGGCGTAGTTCTCTATCTGCATATTGCGGTTCTGACTTGCAATATTATTCCTGATCCTTATATTCGTAGCACCTGAGTACTCGCTTCTTATCCCGCCGCCCCAGCTATCTACCAGTCCGTTATTGTATACAATATTGTTCGTAACAGCAATATTATCTATTACGCCGGCACTATAGCTTGTTCCGGCTGCTATTCCTGTTGCTCCCATATTCCATACAATATTGTTAAAAACCCGCATGTTCTTGGCACTGCCGGAATTCTCAACTCCGATAGCTATGCCTCGTGCACCGGATGTCTGGCTGTCGTGGACTTTATTTTGATATATGTCGATATTCTGGGCGTTCCTTCCCTGGGAATCTATGTATATACCCGCAGAATATGCTCCACTTATATCATTATGGTGTATTGAGCCATAAGAAGAGCCTTCTTTCACATCAATGCTCTCGAAATTGGCATTGTTATAGATACGGTTGTTCTTTATTTCAAAGTTATTCGTTCTTATTATATTCACATTTTCGTTCTGTTGTCCTCCGTTAAATCCTGCTGTTTGAGAGTTTGTTACTTCATTTCCATCATAAGTGATATAACTTGAATCCTGTGCATACAATGCTGACCGGGCTATATCATTGAAGTAATTATTCTGTGCAATTATATTCGAAGCTCCTCCGGATATCATGATCCCCATAGATGTGGAGTGTACTATTTTGAACCCTGATATCTTTATGTAACTTACACCGTCCATACGGATCAGTCCGTCATAATTTAATGATATACCTGTACCATCGAGCGTAACAGTCTTTCCCGGATATGCTGCGAATGTAATGTAGTTCCCTGAGCTTCCTGATTTCTTTATTGTGACTTTCTCCTTGTACGTTCCATCCATGACGTAAACCGTAGCCCCTGCAGATACTGTGTCTGCTGCATGCTGAATGGTCCTCCATGGGGACGAGGATGAGCCGGAGTTGCCGTCATTACCATTGGTAGCTACATAATATGTAGGGCCGTTTGAAATGGGATCAGGCGTGCTCGTAGGAGCTGGAGTTGCGGTCGGCGCAGG
>NZ_FZMP01000158.1 GCF_900196725.1 Candidatus Methanoperedens nitratireducens
TTCAGGCCGCCTGAATATCAAGGATGCAAGAGTAACAGGG
The DNA here is from genome assembly GCF_900196725.1 of Candidatus Methanoperedens nitratireducens. Lineage (GTDB taxonomy): Archaea > Halobacteriota > Methanosarcinia > Methanosarcinales > Methanoperedenaceae > Methanoperedens > Methanoperedens nitroreducens_A. The sequence continues at coordinate 41 of NZ_FZMP01000158.1, forward strand.
CCAATTGAAATAGGGCATGATGTGTCACTCGGTTCAAATTCCTCCATTGTAGGCCCTATAGTGATCGGGGAAAACACAACTATCGGGGATAATGTCCTGATAGGCCCCTACACATCGATAGGCTCAAACTGCAAAATCGGAAATAACTCAAGGATACTTTCTTCATATATATTTAATAGTGTTGAGATCGGCGCGAATACTGCGGTTTCCAGCGCTATTATCGATAATTCTACCAGGATAAAAGATTCATGCATACTTGAAACCGGTACTGTTATCGGTCCAAGAGTTATTATCGGGGAAGAAGTGACCGTAAATTCAATGGTCAGGATATGGCCTGAAGTCAGGGTAAAAAATGGAACTAAAGTAAATGAGAATCTTGGGAATGAGGATTTTGGAAATAATATTAAAGGTTCCTGAGACTAATTATTTTCACAGTCCCGTCTTTTTTCCCGATATATACCATATCCACATTGGTGAATATACCATGTTCTACGATACCTGTACAATACGAAAGCTCTTTACTTAATGATACAGGGTCATCTATTTTTCCAAAATCCGCATCCATTATGAAATTCCCGTTATCCGAGATGACCGGGCCATCCTTATTGACGCCCATACGTACCTGCGTTTTTCCACCGAGTTTTGCCACATTTTTTTCAACAAGTTTACGCGCCGCTGGTATGACTTCAAGGGGTACTGGGTGACTCAGCACATCAGCCATTTTTGAATCATCTATGACTACAACGAACTTTTTTGCGGATTCAGCAACGATCTTTTCCCGCGTATGCGCCGCTCCGCCGCCTTTAATCGCTATGAAATTTGCGACCTGGTCCGCGCCATCGATATCAATATCAAGCACAGGATGCTCATCAAGCGTGGTGAGCGGGATTCCGTTCTCAGTTGCCAGAAATGCCGACTGGTATGATGTGGGAACACCAAGGATATCCAAACCATCGGCGACACGCCTTCCCAGTTCTTTTATCGCATAAGCGGTTGTGGAGCCTGTGCCAAGCCCTACGATCATATTGTTTTTTACAAGTTTGGCGGCCCGTTCTCCGGCTGCCTGCTTGGGGTTTTGAGTGGTGTTTTTCATGATGGGACTAAAATGTCTTTTTTAAATTAAATTTACAAAACCAGCCTTTATTTTAAAAATCCTATTTAATACGTCATTTAGATGGGGGATAATCGTTTTCATACTGTTCTTTAATAGATTCAAATTTATTTAAGGTTTGGTATAGCCAGAACACTTATTCATGAACTCCCGAATTCAGTCGGACGCCTCCAAGAGCAGGTGCATTAGAGAGTTCGACTTTTTAGTTCACACAATTGGGCAAATGGTATGACCTTATTTATGTTATGCTTCTTAGTACTTATACACCTCTCAAGATTGCGGTTAATAGTAGTACCAGTATGCCAAGAGACAGATTAGTTTTTACTAATATTAAGATTGTGTCAGGTTTCGGGGCAAAAGGTGCTAACTTTGTGGAAAGAACAAAGCTAACCCATGCAACAATGAGAATCATTATCAATGTTACAAAATGTTTGCTCAGCAAAACAATTCCATACGTTGTGCTCAAAATATCTTCAAATGCTACATGGCGAAAGGCGATTGGAATACCTGTAAAAATCAGCACTGTAATGCTCAACCAGGCAAAAATAACGAAACGCTTTAATACAGCAGTTCCGAGCACTGGACGCTGATTTTGGTCAATTATCATCTCTTTTATGTGAATAAATTACTGCCTCTGTCATAAACAGGGGCAGATACATTTTAAGTTTTTTTCAAGATTGGTTCGTGTTCTTCGATAACGATATTTTTATTCTTACTGTCTTTGGAATCATTCATCTGCTGTTCTTTATTTTTAGTAATGGGAAGGCATTGTCGGCACATCTTTTTCACCTCCTTTTATCTTTATAGTTACTTCAGTTAATAAAGTATTTAAACTATCAAGTTTAAAGTTAAATAGCTGCTATTGAAAATGGAAGTCGCTATGCAAAAAGAAAGTAAGAGATGCACTATGTATGAGGACGATATATGTTTGTGTTCTATTGAAGGTATCATGGGTATCCTCAGTAAAAAATGGGCTTTATTGATAATCAGTGCGATTGGGAATAACCAGAAATTGCGCTACAACGAGCTTGAAAAAAAGCTGGATAAGATAAGTCCAAAAACGTTAGCCGATAGGTTAAAAGAACTGGAGAATGCGAACATAATCAAAAGAGAACCATTTGCGCAAATACCTCCCAGGGTGGAGTACTCGCTAACAAAAGAAGGAGACGGAACTGAGAGATGCTGTAATGACCTTTGATTAAAAGGGTTTCTTTAGGGATGCTCAGA
>NZ_FZMP01000130.1 GCF_900196725.1 Candidatus Methanoperedens nitratireducens
TTTTTCATCAACAAAACCCGAAAAATAATTATATTCTGAATTTGGATTATTCAAATTTTGAATTCTTATTATCGGCAATCCACCCTGCTCTTTTTTCTCCCAATCAGATGGTTTAAAAGCCCTGCCATTTATCAAATTACAGACACTGCCAATTTCCACCATCTCCCACCCTCCATTCGCCCTCGCCGCCACCTCCTTGTACCTCTCCCCCGATAGATTATAATCCCCGCCCTCCGCAATCCTCACCCTCGCCACCCGGTGCGCAAGCCTCTTCTCCTCCTCGCTGAACTCGCACTCCTTCCCCTCATGCAAACTCCTCCTGAATTTCAAAAGCGCCGAGAGCGCCGTCGGGAGGTCACTCTTGCCGTTCGGGCGCCTCTGCGCGCCAAGGTCAAAGCCGTCGCTCTCGATCTTTACGAAAAGAACATCGGGCGCGCGCTTTGCAAGAGTCCTGTCCATCAGCAGGATGCTTGTTTTCACGCCAGCGTAGGGCTGGAAAACGCCGGACGGGAGGGAAACGACGGCGAAAAGATGAGTATCTACAAGCAGCTTGCGAAGTGCTTTATAGGCGTTCGCGGACTGAAAGATGATGCCCTCAGGTACGATTACTCCACCCCTGCCGTTTGTGGAAATATGTTCCATGATGTAATCCACGAACAGCACTTCGCTCCTTTTTGCCTGCACTGAAAAACGCTTGTGGGGGCGGATGCCGCCTTTAGGGGTCATGAACGGGGGATTTGCAAGGATCACGTCATAGGTTTCGTTCCATTTCTCCTCGCTCGTGAGCGTATCGTATTCGTAAATCTTCGGGGTCTGGAAGCCGTGAAGGTACATATTAACAAGCGAGAGCCTCACCATATCAGGGGAAATATCATATCCCATAAGGCTGTTCATCAGCCTCTTTTTCTCATCCATTGTAAGGCAGTCCCCTTTTCTCTCCTTCGTATTCTGGCTGAGGCTGTGCTTGAAAGAGGATATCAGGAAACCCGCTGTCCCGCAGGCTGGATCAAGGATCGATTCGTTCTTCTTCGGGTCAACAACAGAAACAATAAAATCGATGATATGGCGCGGCGTCCTGAACTGTCCTGCATCGCCCTGGGAGCCAAGCACTGACAGGAGATATTCAAAAGCATCGCCCAGCTTCTCGCTGTGATCATATTTGAACTCGTTTATCTCTTTCAGGAAACTTTTGAGAGTTTCAGGGTCTCGATATGGAAGAAAAGCATTCTTGAAAATATCCCTGAAAAGCTGCGGGATATTCTGGTTCTGGTTCATCTTTGTAATGGCTTCGCCATACAGCGCTATGAGTTCGAAGCCCCCGAGGCGCGGGTCAAAAATCCGAGACCAGGTATATTTTTCGAACTCGCCAGTGAAAAATGCGGCTTTTCCGCCAAGCGCCTGCGATTCTTTGTCCATGTCGTCCATGAACTTGTAGATGAGCGCGATAGTTATCTGCTCAACCTGCGACTTCGGGTCTGGAACTTTTCCAACGAGGATGTCGCGGGCATTATCGATCTTTCTTTTTGTTTCCTGATCTAACATTTTTTAACCTTTTTTACAATTCCACAACTTCCCCTGCTTTAATATTCCATGACCATCCCCATTTTAATCTTGAAACACCTTTCGATTTCAATTCCATAAACAGGTCGGATATTTTTTTCGCAAGATATCCTTCAGAATCAAAAAGGATAATCCCGGATTCAAATGCCTCAAGGATGTATTCTGATTTTGCCTCGATATGTTCTTCAAGTTCCTTCGGTGTCATCCAGATGGATTGGACCCTTGATCTTGTTCCGGATTCAACATCCAATTTATAAAGCATCCTTTTTCCAAGGTCGGGAGGTAGGTCCTTTATAATTACAATTATATCTATGTCGCTCTCGTAACTGCGAAATGGTTTAGCGTCGCCCCTTGCAACAGAACCAAAGAGCAGAACTGCATAAATATCGACTCTTTTGGTAACTATTTCAAAATATTGCCTGATCGGAACAGAATATTCTTGCTGTTTAATCAATTCTATGTTTTTCAACATATTCTTCGATCTCCTGTATTTTACTGGCGAGTATCCTATCCGTATCCCTTAACCGGTAGAATTCACAGCTTTTAACCAGTAATTCAAATGCGTTTTTCATCATCACAGTCGCAATATCCTTTTTATAGATTTCATCAGGCGTAATGATTCTTTCTTTAGTCTCCCATCCATATCTTGGCATAGTGCCTTGGCGTTCAAGGGGTGAAGAAAATGTAACCATATCTACGAGATATTTTACTTCATCTTCAGAAAGTCCAACCTTTTTTACTACCTCTGGATGCTGCAGGATTTCCTCAACAATATAATCGGAAGGATGATGTGTTTTTTCAGGAGCAAAACCTAAGAAAGATAAAATAGACTTACCGACCCTCTCGGCGCATTGCTGTGCATGCTGGATTGACTCACTATATCTTTCGTCCATGAAATCAGCAAGCGCGGCATCAAATTCTTTTAATGCCATATGCAGCCAGTCCCGTGTTTTTTGAATGTTCTTCATTTAAGGTCTCCAGAAACGGTCGATGATATTTTCCCTAAATCTGATAGAATCAAGAATATAAGATTTTTTTGGTAATAGAATCTAATTTTATTTTTCATAAAATCATTACAGGAATTTATTTAACGAAACATAATCTTTCACATATTCAGGTATCATTTCACGCCACTTCTTCAATTCCCTGAAATCCTTCATTGAGATTTGAGTATTCGTGGAAAAACGCCCGAATTCCTTAGATTCAATAATATCTCTGACTTCATTATCCGTAATATATGCTTTTATGAAATTCCTTATGAGCGGCACTTCCCTGCTTTCCGGCTTATGAATAGAGATGAATCTTTCAACTTCCTCTTCAAGCAAATCCTCTTTCGTTTTAAATGCAGATATCTTTCCAAATATTTTTTCTATCATCTCCCTTAAACTTATCCTGCGGTCTATCCTCAGCGATTTCCTCAGTTTATCAAGATTAAAATAATCCTCTGGCTTCTCAAAAACCTTACTTTTTATATATTCCTCAATTACATCAAAATTTTCTTTTTCAATATTTTCCTTTATGAATTGATTGTTTTTGATAACTGTCTCAAACTTATCAAAGAACATGCGATCAATTTTCATGCCCTCCGGGCATACGGCGTATTCAGAAAAGCTTATCAACGGATCTGTATTCAAATTCTCATATTCACTAATCCTGTTATCACCGCCATCACCACCTCCACTATAAGTAGTTCTTGGAGGTAATTTCAAAATTTCATTATAGTTATATTTCTCTTCAAAATATTCACAATTCGCGAAGAAATCAAAGAGCTTGAATTTGTCCTTAGATTTCTTGATAATTTCATTATCTATCCCATCCTTCATCGAATATGTAAAATCATATTTCCTGGTTCCCCTTCCTTTTATCTGGATAAAATCCGTTGGTGAGAATATGGGACGCATCAGGCAGATATTCAAAATATCCTGGCAGTCATACCCCGTCGTCATCATTCCGACTGTTACGCAAACCCTTGTTTTACACGTTTTATACCCTTCAAGAAAACGGGAGTGACCGGATAGGTTATTGCTTGTGTCCGTAAAATTGATGGTAAATTGCTGTGAATCCTGAACATTTGATGTAACCTGAAGCGCGAAATCGGAATTATACTTACCGGGATATAACCTGTCGGCAAGCTCATTCAACACCTGGGTTATCTTAGAGGCATGATTCTGGCTCACGCAAAAAACAATGGTTTTGCCTATCTCACCGCTTATTGGATCGCGGAGGGCATTTTCAATAAAAGTCTTGCAGAAAATCCTGTTTGTTTCTTCAGAAAGGAATTTATTTTCAAAATCCTTATGATAATATATATGCTCAACTTTATTCCCATCCTCATTTTCGACCATCACTGAATAGCCTTTTTCAGAAAGTAACTCCGTCGTGATCTCTGTTCTTGCATCCACCGCCACAGGATTCACGAGATACCCATCTCTAACAGCGTCAATAAGACTGTATCTAAAAGTCGGGGTACCCCGCTCACAGCCAAAAGTAATATAAGTATCCCGCAGTTGTCTCCTTTCCCATTCGCGCGGGTCCTTCTTACTTACTTTCTCAGGGTCTAAATACTTCAGATAATCTTTAGGCGTAGCAGTAAGACCGAGTTTATAGCCAACAAAATACTCAAAAACAGCCCTGCTATTCCATCCTATTGAGCGGTGAGCTTCATCCGATATAAGAAGGTCGAAATCCGTGGGTGAAAAAAGCCTCTGGTATTTATTGTCAAAAGAGAGGCTTTGAACGGTTGAGACAACAATTTCAGCTTTTCGCCAGTCATCCTTATTTTCTTTATAAATAACTACTTTGTAGTCATTTTTCAAATATTTGACAAAATTTTTCCTTGCCTGTTCTTCAAGTTCTAACCGGTCAACAAGAAAAAGCACCCTCTTTGCATTCCCCGATCTCAAAAACAATTTAATAACCGCGGCTGAAATTAGTGTCTTTCCTGTTCCAGTCGCCATTTCGAAAAGGAATCTGTCGTGTCCATCATCCACGGATTCCTGCAAAGCATGAACCGCATCTAACTGATAAGGTCTTAAGAATTTCAACCCTGATTCGTGTATATAATCTGTTCTAGTTTTATCATTGCTCCAGCGCGGGTCTCTGTCAAAAAGGGGGTTCTGAACCCTGGCAATATAATCATCTTCAACTATTTCATTAACAAGAGTAGAAGGATTGGGCTGAAAAGAATCTGTATGATGAAGAGACTCTAACGTCGGAAATTTAGTTATTACACTGGGATTTCCACGCTCCAAGTCCCAGAAATAATGCAAATTGCCATTTGATAGTATTACAAACCTCACATTTTGAGATTGCGCGTATTTTCTTGTCTGTTCTTTTCCATCCAGAGGATTTTTATCTTCGGATTTTGCCTCTACAATAACAAACGGGAAGCTTTTTTCATCCAAAAGAAGAAAATCTGTAAAACCGTTCTTTGTTTTTTCATAATCGTTCCCAAATTCATCAAGATTTTTCCTGGTGATCTTGATATTATTCTCTAAAACGATATTGGCTTTTCCTTTTTCATTATCAAAAAATCTCCAGCCCGATTGTTCAAGGAGTTTATTGATCTTGATGCGTGCTTTTGCTTCTTTTTGCATTAACGGCTCCAGCCATCAGATATATTAGATTTTAATAAGGTGTATTTAATTCTTGTTAGTAGAATCTGTGTATATGCATATTTCATGTTCTTGAATCCGAATGGATATGCTGAGGTTAAGCATATTCAATAAATTATTTACATAAAATCCGCCAGTCCCTTCTGCTAATGGCCGCCTGTATTTGCACTTTCAGTCATTCACAACCTCCACCGACTTTATCTTGATAAAATCCTTATCAAATGTCGCTATCTTCCTGATTTTCCTTATCTCCATACAGGCAAGATTCGAAGCATCCACAAAACTCAAACCGGTATTCTCCTGCTCCGAAAAAATCTCCCATGACCTTTCGAACACTTCGCTCGCTTTCATTATTTCAATTTCCCTTGCCTCAAGCAGTATATTTCCCACTTCCTTTGCAGTCTCCATGCTTTTCCGAAGCGCGAGCACTGTTGCGACTTCCGATAACACGAATTCCGATATTACACCGACTCCGTAATCCCCTGCATTGAGTTTTTGGAAGATATCCGAAGCCTTTTTGTGATTTATATCATCCGCATTCTTATATGCAATTATCGCGCTGGAATCAAGGAATATCAAGCAATTCCCTATTGATATAAAACTTCATCGATTTCTTCACTCAGGTTTCGATACTGGTAGCCAAAATGCTCCGGTTTGATCTCAATGATGCTTCTCTTCTTTTTCTTTGGAAGTCCGAGCCATTCGCTGATTGCCTTTGTTACTGCTTCCCCGATGGAGATGCCCTCTTGCGCAGCTTTTGTTTTTAATTTTTTATAAACAAAAGGGTCAATGTTCCTGATAGTGGTGTCCATATGTAACACATGTGTTGCAATGGAATATATATTTATTGCAGGTCTTGAGGTTTAGCGAAAGCGCCGAAAATTAATTCAGTTGGATTTATAAATTTCTGGCATGATATTCACATAAAGTCCGTCAGAAATTTCTGCCTCAAGAATGCCGGCCTTTACCTGATACCTGAAGGCGCGGTTTTAAAATAGCAAGCAGCCATGTGAACAGAACACGGATGACACGGATGCGACGGGTACGCACGGATTATTTTTAATGAAAAACCGCGCCCTCTTCTTTTATCTGTTTCCTGCATCAAATCTTAATATTTCGCCAGATACTGCATCTATTTAACAAATTTGCAATCATCTTTTAATGGACAAATTCCATGCTTGGGATTTAATGGAGTACATATAAGAGCGCTAAAGTCAATAATAGCGAATAACATTTCTTTTGGCTCACAATTGCAGTGGCTAAATAGTTCGTCTGATAGTTCTACGATTTTTTTATTCCTACGGATCTCTCCTGTTAAATCTAAGCCAAAGTATCTATTCAATACTCTCGCAATATTGCTATCCACAATGCAAGTATTTTTCGAAAATGCTACTGCTAAAATTACACCGGCTACATAGTCCCCAACACCTGGTATTTTTAACAATTCTTCTTTACTGGAAGGAAATTTACCATTGTATTCTCTTATTATATATTCTGCTGCTTTTTTGAAATGACCAGAACGCCAGTGCAAACCAAGTGGTCTAATTATTCTTGCGATATCTGCTATATCTGCTTTCGATACACTCTTAATGTCCGGGTATTTTTTTAAGAAATCATCATAAACAGGAACTACTTGATTGGCTTTTGTTCTCTGAAGCATAAACTCCGCAATCATAATTTCATAAGGATCTCTTGTATGTCTCCACCTAAAATCTCTTTTGTATAAATGGCGGTTTTCAATTATGTTTTTAGAAATGTTTGACATTGCTAACCAATAATTAGACCTTTACATTACGTTCAAGTATAAATTTATCTGAAGCTAGTGGAGCGTTTGACAAGTTTTTTCC
>NZ_FZMP01000193.1 GCF_900196725.1 Candidatus Methanoperedens nitratireducens
GGAACTACGACCGATCGGAAGTACTGTATACAGCTAATGGACGTTTTTAAAAACAAAAAAAGAAATCGGTGTGGTTTACACCAATTTCTTTATCGGATGCGATTCAGCCAGCACGCTCAAGCCAAGGTCTTTGGCAGTCTCTGCCAGCATTATATCGACCATCGCAACAGCAGGGAACACCTTCTTGACGTTCTCTATAGGACCGTAGAGCAGGAAATTTGCGCCCATTATCTGTGCGACAAGGTTCGTGCCTATATCCACCGGGGGCCATGATTCTGTCTTTGCCTCCGGGTCTGTTTTCTTGTACTTCTTCATCCAGTCCCATGCCGAAGCCATGTTGTGGAACCCTCCGCCCGCCGGAAGTCCGAGTTTACCTTTAATTGCAAGGACTGACCTTATGGTTGCCCCGGAGCCTGCACCGAGCGGGGTTGCTGCAACATCTACAAGTGGTCTTGTTATCCCCACTTCTTTCGCAACATCGAGCATGCCTTTTGCCTGTCCTGTGCCTCCTTTCTCAAGGATCTCCAGCTTGCCTTCCACGCTCGGGTTCGTTGCATTGAATGCAAGGACGATGGCAGAGGTAAGCTTGCTCTCTTTTAGCGCTTTTATCTCTTCAGCACCAATGCTTGCATTGATGGAGTTGTGTATGGCGCGCTTCTCAACCCCTATTTCCCTTGCGTATCTTGCTGCCGCTGCTCTTGTAGCACCGTCTGATGAATCCACAAGGAACGGGATATCGTCGCAGATCTCCACGAACCAGTTAATGTAGTTCTTGATCGCTTCAGGGGTTTCTCCTACAAGCTGGTTGAAATACGGAAGACCTGTTGTATCTCCCATCACTTCCTGTGTGTTCCACAGTTTCTCAGCCGCAGCCTTATCAAAGACACCCTTATCTTCATCAGTAACAATCTTATGCTTTAAGTAGAACATCGTACTGACAAGTACTGTGGGGTATTCTCCGGGCTGTCCGCCGACTTTGATCTTGCCGAACTCAAATACTTCTTGTTTCTTATCATATCTGAACATCTTAGCACCTCATTTAAACTAAAGCCCTATTGCCCTCATAAGAATCCTCTGTAAATTCGGAATAACGGGGTATAACAACAGTAGCAGGTACACTACAACTATCATCAACGCAGCGCATATTCCGTACAGAATACCAATGTCTCTTCCGAGTTTTTTACCGTATCTCTGGTGAATCTCCGAATTTGTGAACTCGATCTTTTCCTCTATATCGTTCAGCCTCTGGAGAATATTCTTGTAGTCCTCAGGGTCTACTATCACTATCGGGACTTTTTCCGCCATTTCATCACCCCTTTACAAAAACAGGGATCAATACCGTTGCCATAACGATAAAGAAGCCGATTATGAATCCTATAAATCCAGTGGCTCCGACACCGGATTCGAGCTTCTGGTTCCTCGCTATGAGCTGGCCCCGGTAGCGGATATCCTCAACCAGTGTTTCCAATTGCGCCATCGAAGGGGATACTACCATCGGCACGCCCTTTCCATATTCGTATTCCTCTGCCATTTCACACACCTCCGATTATTATTATCCCGAGGACGGTCAATCCAAAGACCAGGCCGATCAATATGCCTTCTATTTTACCCGAGTAGATACCCGCCATCAGCTTGTTCATATTGCCGATGTCTATGGTTTGTGCCTGGATGCCTTTGATCCTTGCCTGTATCGTTGCTATTTCTGCTGACATGGGCTTGACTCCGCCCACCTCCGCAGCCTCTTCTTTTTCGCCGACCTGGATTATCATGGGCTCGCCAGCAAAGGCGCCGGGATCTTTGGCTGCAAGTTCTTTTACCTTGGCAATGATCGCACCTTCATCCTCGGTGCCCATCATTTCGACGACCTGTATCTGTGCCTGGAATCTCTTTATCGCATCATCGGGCAGGTTCTCAATGTAAGGAATAGCTCCAGAAGCTCCTACAATACGGTTGTCTTTTATACCGTTCTTGTGGATCATTATTATCGCTTCGCCTGAGATGTGCCCTTTGACCTCTGCACCGGTAACGAGCAGGAAGCGTATGTTGGGGTTGGAAATTACGTTCGCTACGATCTTTTCTATCCCGAGGTTCTCTGTTTTATGCGGTCCTGTTATCGCAGCGCCTGCTGCCAGTTGTCCAGCGCCTTTGACGTGTGAGCCGCATGTGGTCACAGCGACAGGATTTTCAGGATTCCCGGATTCGTATTCTCCTTTAACAACAGGCCAGCCTGCTGCCGGTTTGACTTTATTAGCCATTTACACACCTCCCATCGGGAAGCTTGATATCTTAAAAACGATCAGCAGTAAAAAGACTATAATAAACCCTATTACTGCGCCGTAAAACGCGTTCGTGACAATTCCTGCGTTATAGGATGCATTCTCTCGACCCGGGAACATACTTAACAGCGCGGCCTTGGGGTCAAGCTGGTTCATCATATCCGTCACGATTTTATCAAGCTCATCAATTTGAGTATTTACGCCATCCAGCGAATACTCCACGACATCTTCCCGTTCTTCGGCGATTACGCCTGTTGCTGGATTATATATCAGGTGAAGTTCCGGTGCAACTCGTACATGACTCATATTTATGCCTCCGTCTTTGGAATCAGGCCGGTTCCGACCACCGATGCAGCATCATTGTAGACCTCATCCCAGAATTTCTTGTAGAAGATGACCCACAGAATGATCCCGAGCACCAGTGTAATAGCTCCTGACGCTCCGAGCGTCATAAGAGCCGCAATACCCATTATTACCATTGTGATCGCACCTGTAGAACCTGCAAGGTACAGAAGTCTCTTCTGTTTCTCATCAGGTCCGAGGCAGGCGTTGAAAGGATGCAGCAATGCGACTGCTCCTACCCAGAATACAGCAAGCATCACACCGGTATCAAAAACCTTGGGAATAAGAGTTCCGAGGAAATCAAAGTTTCCTGCCACAGAAGAGCTATATCCTATAATAACCAGGGAACCTGCTGCTGCAATTTCTGTCATGCAGCGGATCATTACAGGAATTTTCATCTTTATTACATGCTGGGCAAACCAGCCTATTATGAAACCGATTATAGATGCCGTTATCAAAGCTACGATAGGACCCGCTATTGGCAGTGGTTTTACTATTGCAAGGCCGAACATGGCTGCAACTATGCCCATTCCCATGGCAATTTGTCCGATAGATGGTACGCCGGTCCCAAGACCGTATTTTGATACCCGCCTGACCGCTTCAGCGCCCCAGATAACAGCGCATATGGCTCCAAGCGCACCGAACGTGGGGGAAATAATTACGAGGAGAATTTCAAGCTGACCTCCTACTTGCCTTCCCAAGAGCGGCAGAACATCAGTGAGGTATATTCCAATCAACCCACCAATTATTCCGAATAACAGAAGTTTGTTTGGTGCTATTTCTTTAACGTCACTCATGGTGTCATTCCTCCGGCGATAAATATCGCAACAACGCCTGTGAGCATACTAACAACAATGCTCGTGAACACGTCTTTTGGAACGACACGCCTGAACTTGGGGTCATGGACTCCTTCAATCGTTCCACCCACACCGTATGATGGGATGACGGCATTAACATAGAATACACCCATAGTAAATACACCCGCTACCGCGGCAGCACTGGTCGCTGCTATCAACGGGGTGTAATAGCCCATCAGGACAAAGTATATCAGCCCTCCACCTGCTCCGCCGAGCGCTGCGCCTACTACACCGCTTACAAAGCAGATTGTCGGGATGCCCTGCCCCTGGGTTCCTTTGGATATATAGGTATCCTGGCGCTGGCCTGTTATGGGATCTTTTTTAACCTGTGCCGAGGCAAAAGGCACTGCTACGCCATATGCGTATATTAAACCCCCGGAAAACATCGTGCTTGCTAACATTATTGCGGAACCCATTGCTCCCGCGGCCATTACCAGTGCCATTGAAGCCGAAGGTTCATAGGCGTACATATAACTTGATGTGATCAAACCCACCAGTCCCGAACCTGCAGCAAGTTCCACGGTACCAGTGCCAATTCCCGTAGCCTGCGCCATTGCTGCCGGCGCGCCGCCTACAGGAATAAAGTGAACGGCAAGACAGATGAGTGTCCCGCTCAATCCAATCAAAAGAATATCTATCAGTGTTGTCGGATCAAGTGCAACCATTATGTAGCAGCCCCCTTTTCTTCTTTATCTTCTTTATACGGACCGTATGCGTTCTTTATCTGGACTTCGACAATCCTGTTCAAGATTGCAAACACAATCACAATTATAACACCAACTAAAATCGCAGTCCATGTATATCCGAAGATGGTCGTTGGCCAGCTTGAAAAGAACACCGTGAGACCAAGACCGATACCTGTCGCAGGTCCTCCGAACTTCGCGCAGAACCAGACATTATCAATGCTGTTCCTGAGCCCCGACTCTGCTTTCCTCACTATGCGCCCTGAAAGCGCTGTGTTAAGACCGCAGCCGAATTCACGGTTCTGGAATTCACGCTCGCCGCCGTAATGCACGTCCCCGACCGAGGAACCGATAGCACCGACCGAGATGCCCCATATCAGTGCCAGGAACGGGATTGTGAAAGGGTATCCGAGTATTACATACTGGATATACGCTATCGCCACAAGGCAGAAACAAACGATGAAATTATGCCCGATAATCGATGGCGTGGTATATCGCATAATATCCATGTACAGGGGCTGCTTGAACCTGGTCTGGCTCGCAACCCTGCCGGCATATGAGGTTGTTGAGAAAATGCCGTAAATGACCGCCGCGATAAGAGCGCCTATTACTATCGCCATCAATGGATAGAACCTGGCGTTTAAGAGCACGGTTGTTACAACACCGCCTGTAACGGCTGAAAGACCGTTACTTATCGGCTCACCTGAGATTGCTTTATTGTATATTCTGTGTAGAAAATTCATCTGAGGAGCTAATTGTACCTGGGAGTTCGGATTGCTCTGGGAACCCACGTCGGATTCTAAATCCTCAAGGCATCCTGCAATAGTAGCAAGCGCTCCCATGAGTGCCAATACAGCCATACTCATGGTTAAATCTAATACCATTACTGTTTCCTCCTATATTGAACTGTGATCACTATTAAAAACTAAACTGGAATAGTTTTTAACGGACTACATTATTATGCGTTATAAATCTTTCGAATTGTATTTTTCATTATAAGGTTCCGTTATCCGTATCTGTTCACATCTCGATCCGCGTTATTACCCCGTGTATCTTATGGGAAGGCAGTTTATAGAATTGGACGAACGCGGGCGTGAGTTTCTTAATTACGGAATAGATCTTCCAGACGATATTTTCAGTCACGATATCCTCAATGCCGTAGAGAATGATCTTTTCATTTATTCCTGATGCTTTCAGTATCTTCTCCATATCGACCACTTCCATGTATCCCATATATATTTCGAAAATCCTCAATCCGTCTGAAAGGTGATTCTTAAAAGAACCGCTGATACCGAAGGGATTATCAGTTTTTATAAGCGAAACAATGATATTATCATCATAAATGATATTGTTGTTGAACATGGTATTGACAATGTAGGGGGGAATCCTTTTCACATCCCTTGCAAAGAAAAGCGCAGTACCTTTTATTTTGGTCATGTTCATATATATGTAGTTATATTTTTCAAGGAATTCGCCCAGGTCCATCGGCTTGAGCGCGGTGGACAGCCGTTTCTGTCCCGAGGTATATATCATGATTATGCCGAAAGGAATTAGCGCCAGAACGAGTGACCAGTACCCTCCATAGGGCAGCTTGTGCAGGCTTGATAGAAGGAACACCATATCAACGAATGTGACGAATAACGATGCCAAGGTTTTGAATTTTTGTCTCTTCAAATAAAATATCCATGTCATCATTATACCCGTAAGCGTCATGGTCCCTGTAACCGCAAGACCGTACGCCTCAGCAAGGTATTTTGATTCCTTGAATAAAAACATGACAAATAGAACGGAAATAAGCAAGAACCAGTTTGCAGAGCTTATGTATATCTGCGACCGTAGTTCGCTGGATGTATAATCCACTTTAAGCATGGGCAGAACACGGGTAGTAATTCCCTGATAGACTATGGAGAACATCCCGCTAATCATCGCCTGGGATGCTATTATAGTAGCAATAATGCTGAGAATGAGAAACGGAATATAGAGAACTTGCGCCTGCTGGAATACCATCTCAAAAAGTACACTTTTTGTCCCCGGATTCTGGATAATAAAAGCGCCCTGTCCAAGGTAATTTAAAGAGAGAGCAATAAATACAAAATACCATCCTTTGATGATGGGGAGTCTTCCCAGTTGTCCCATATCAGCGTATAATGCTTCTCCGCCTGTGGCGCAGAGGATCACCTGGGAGAGTATAAAGAATCCTGCAATGCCGTTCTCAAGTAAGAACTCAATACCATAGTATGGGTTTATAGCTTTAAATACAAATGGTGCCTGTATTATTGAAACTACACCCGAGACTGCAAGCGATATGAACCACAGCAGCGTCAGAGGTCCAAAAGCCCCAGCGACTTTCTCGGTTCCCTTTCTCTGAAAAGCGAACAGGGCGATTGCGATTACGCCTGCAATAAGAACAAGGGTATCCTGACCTGTCCCTTCAAATCCTGGAATTAATAGCATACCCTCCACAGCGCTGAGTATGCTTATGGCAGGGGTAATAACACCATCTCCGAAGAGAAGGGATATGCCTATGAAGGAAAGCAATGTGACGAACCCGATCTTCCTGCCCGACTTAAGCATTGGGATGAGTATCTCCCGCAGAACAATGGTGCCTCCCTCGCCTTTCTGACCAAGGCTCATCGCAAGCCATGCGTATTCTACCGTCACGATTGTGATAAGTGTCCATATGATGAGGGAGAGTATGCCTATAACATTGGCTTCGGTTGGCTTCGTAAGGAGAAAGATGATTGTCAGGGTGTATATCGGGCTTGTCCCGATATCTCCAAAAACCAGCCCGAAAGATTTTATTACCCCATTAAGGGTTTCTTTATCAAACATGATTCTTTTTTCTCCAGTAAATAGTCTATAATCAGGTCTTTTCTTAAGATTCCCTTAATGGTTTTAATAGTTTCTAATTGATTCGCTATTGTATATAAAGGGGAGGAAGATAAGCGGGGAGTGGGAGTGGGGTGGTATTGGTGGAAAAAAGTACCCGCTTATCTCGTTCGTTGTAAAACGAACGTGTTCTTTTTATGTGATGAATATTTAAGTACTTTTCGTTTCACGATGTATTTTGTCCCTAAAAATTTAAAAATGGGCTCAAATTAATGAGCCCATATCAACAACTTCTGCCGGGCTTGCCTGCACATCCTCTATTTGCAGGTCGTTCTCCCCCGGTACGGTTATATTACCCTCAAGCATGGATGCCTGCGAAGTTGGGTTCTGCTGTGACCGTTCTCCGGGCGATTTGCCCACGCAGCCGGATATCACCACCGCCAGCATAAGAAGAACAGCCAGGATTAAATATAGTCGTCTCATTTCGCTTTCCTCCTTGATATCACATCATTTTTCAGGGCATTGAACTTCTCCTGCGCTTTTTTAAGGTCTTCTTTAGCGCCGGCAAGGTCATTATTCTTGTATTTTGCGTCAGCCGAATCGACAAGAGCTTTAATTTCACTTAACGTTGCCTTCTCGGCAGATACGTCGATGCCGCGCTGCTCAGCAGAGCCAAGCATCTTCTCGCCATTTGCGGTTATCTGCCTGGCTTTTGTTATCGCCAGCGCTGCTCTCTGGCTCTGTCCTGTACTCTTTGCCAGTTCCGCAAGTTCTTTGTATTTATTCTTTATCTCCTCCCTGAGAGTCTTATATTCTGCCGACTCCGGTGTGCTGCATTTACCAAGTCCTTCACCTTTGCAGGATGCAATCCCTGCGTTCATGGCATCAACAAGCCTGCTCCTGAGTTCTTTTATCTCATCCAGCTTTGCCTGCAGTGCGCTCACATCGATCCCCTTCTCTTTGGCTTTATCAAGCCTTCCCTGGGCGCGGGCGTTCGCCAGGTCAAAAAGTTCAAGATTCCTGTCCTTTCGAGCCTCGCGCGCTTCTGTTACAAGCGAATCGAAATAGTCGCTGTTCTGCTCAAGCGCTGCGTTCAAAGTATCTTTTGCCGCCGTCTCGTTGCCTGCCACAAGCTGCTTTACCTCAGTCCTGAAGCTGGTGACGGTTTCCTTCATCCGGGATACAATGCTCATGCCTTCCTTGTAATCATTTGCATCTGCCGCTGCCTTGAGCTGGTCACTCAGGGAAATGAAATCGTCCTTTAATGTTACAAGCATTGATGCATCTTCGCCCTGTGCCTGCACGTAGCCTATCAGGGCTTCCATGCCGACCCTGTGCTTCTCTATCGGTAACAATGCGTACCTGTAAAGCACCATACCCTGCTTTGTCGTTATGACAGAGTCTGCCGGTGCTGCGGTGTTCGAATCATCAAAGGTCTTTGCAGTCACAGCTTCGGACGCAGTTTCTGCATTTGGCTCTTTTATTGTCTCAACGCTTGGCACGTCAGCAGGTTCGGTCTTTACCGTAACCCCTGTTACGTCCTGTTCGCTGATATCGGAACTTGATAGTTCTTTTGCTTTGTATGCTTCGTTGAGCACCCAGACGATATCAGTCCTGCGCAGTTCACCGTACCTGTAAGCTTCTGTCAGTATCCACTTCACGTCATCCTTGCTAAGCTCACCGGCTTTGTATGCTTCCATTATAAGCCACTTGACATCTGCCCTTGTAAGCTCGCCATGGTTATAGGCTGCTGTAATAAGGATACGTATGTCCTCCCGTGTAAGCTCATTGTTCTTGTATGCCTGCATGAGCATCCATTTTACATCCTCGCGCTTGAGTTCGCCGTGCTTATATGCGACTATCACTATCACGCGCACATCGTCGCGGTTAAGTTCGCCTGCCTTGTAAGCCTGTGTGACGAGCCATCTCATATCCTCGCGCGTAAGCTCGCCGTTCTTATATGCATGGGTTATCAGCCACGCAACATCATCACGTTTGAGATCGCCTGCCTTGTACGCCTCCGTCACCATGAACTTGACATCAGCCCTTGTGAGCTGCCCGTTCTTGTACGCCTCCGCTATTACAAAGCGCACATCATCTCTTGTGAGGGCGCCTTTCTTGTAAGCTTCGATGATTATCCATCGCAAATCCCCTCTCGTGATCTTACCTTCTTTATACATCTGCCCGAGCAGCCAGCGCATGTCGTCCCTTTTCAGCACATTATGGTTATAGGCTGCGGTTATTGCTATCTTCAGGTCGGCTTTTGTAAGCGTGCCTGCTGTGTATTTGTTACTTATCTCGGTCTTGACCGCATCACGGGTTATCTTGCCTTTGGAATAGTTATTGATGGCGTCAGTTGCAGAGCCACCAGAAACATCGGTATTTGCATATGCAACTGTCGTAATTGCAGTCAAAACCATCGCCAGTATCACAATAGTCCTGAATCTATTCATATTATCAGTCTCCATGACCGTAATAATATTATTATTTCAAATATTTAAATCCAGTGGATGCTATTATGTTTTATGCTTTTTCCCCGGAACATCCTCAGAGCCCGTTCTTCTTGATGCATTCCAGTTTTGGTAGTACTATATGGAATGTGCTGCCGTTACCATCGCTTTCAGCCCAGATGGAACCATAATGGCTTTCCACTATGCTCTTGCATATCGAGAGCCCAAGACCTGCGCCCCCGTATTTCCTGCTGTTTGAACCGTCTATCTGGTAAAACCTTTCGAATATGCGGGAAAGCTGGTCATGAGGGATGCCGATGCCTGTATCGGTTATGCTGATTTTAACTTCGTTGTGGTTCTCTTTTGCAGTTACTGTTATCGTTCCTTTTTGCGGTGTGAATTTTATTGCATTAGCCAGCAAATTGGTGATGACCTGGGTAAGCCTTCCCTCGTCCCCCCATATCCTGGGAAGCATATTTATATTCCGGATTATCGTGATTTCTTTATATTTAGCCTGTGGTTGTAAATCCTGTATGCATCTTGAAATTATATCTTCGATCGATATCAGTCCGAACCGCATTCCGAATTTGTCCTTTTCAAGATGCGAAACATCAAGCAGGTCCTTTATCAGACGGATTAACCTGTCCGAATTCCGCAGGATTATCTGAAGGCTCTTTTTCTGATCATCATTGATTTTCCCTGTGGTTTCATCATAAAGCAGCTCGGTGAATCCCCTGATAGATGTAAGGGGCGTTAACAGTTCATGTGTTATGTTCGAGATAAATTCAGTCTTAATTCTGTCAGCTTCGATGAGGTCTTCGCATGATTTCTTGAGCGTTTCATGATAATCCCGGATTTTTTGTTCCAATCTCCTTTTTTCAGTTACGTCCCTGGCAATGCCGTGAACGCCTGTTATCCTGTCGCCTTCCCTGATAACACGGGTTCTTATCTCAGCCAGCCTGTGGTCTCCGTTCTTACAGATTATCTCAAGGGTTGGCGGTTGCTCAAACTGGTTATCTCCTGAGAGCTGTTTTTGCAGGAGTTCCATGGAAACCCTGAGGCTCTCCTGTGTAAGCCACTTCGATATGTGGGACCCGATCACATCCCCCTTCGTACATCCAAGTGCCTTAAGCCCGGCATTGTTTATTGTCTGTAGATAACCCCCGGTATCCAGGGTGTACATAGGGTCATCAGCCTTCTCAAAGAGGTCTCTGTATTTTATCTCGGATTCTATCAGCTCCTGTTCCAGCCTCTTTTTTTCGGTTATATCCTTGATAATGCCTACGTATTTTTTCCGCCCGTCTACCTCTGTTTGCGAACAGGACGTGTAGATATATTTTATTCCGCCGTTTTTGGTTTTCACTGTTGTCTCACAGGGAGCTGCAATCCCTTTTTGAAGTTCCTCCCAGCGTTTCTTTATAAATTCCTGTGCGTCTTCGGGGAATAATTTCATGAAAAACTGCCCGATCAGTTCTTCCTTTTGCCAGCCGGTTATATTGAAAAATGCATTATTTCCGAACTCGAACCTGCCGACTTCATCCATCACTCCTATCCCGTCAAGGGATGACTCGATCACCGTCCTGAGATATTTTTCGGAGTAACATAACTTCTTATGGGTCTTCTTTATTTTCTCTTCAAGGTGCCCTTCATACTCCTCAAGCTCCAGTATGTTTTTTTGCAACCTGCTGCACAATCTGGCATTCTGAACTACCGATGCAGCCTGGGATGCAGCGATTGTTACAAAATTGCTCTCTTCCTCTGTGAACTCATGCACCTTCGCCTTGTAAACATTTAATAAACCGATAACTTTCAATCCCCTTTTCATGGGCGTGAATATCTGGGAGGAAAATCCTAATTCTTCTGCTAAATGCTTCCAGGGCTTATCAGCGGGTTCTTCGAATACATTCGGAACTATGTACTGTTTACCCGTTTTTAACACTGTACCCGAGGGGCTTGATGTTATAGGCAAACCTGCATTTTTTGCAGCTTCATAAACTCTCTCAATATAGTCATCCGGCAAACCGTAGGATGCTACCAGCTTGAGTTCATAATCCTTCTCATCGACCAGCATTATAGTACCCGAGTGCGCTTCCATGGTCTCGCAGGTAATTTCAAGAACATTCTTTAATATATCACTAAATTCAAGAGTGATATCTATCGATGCAATATCTGATAATGCTTTGAGCTTTCGTTTTTTGCTCTCCACGGTCTCAAAGCTCCGGATTCTGCGGGCAGGTGACGGATTTCTCCCCCCTTAAGAAATATATACAGGTACCGCAGTCGGTGCATTCGTTGAACGGTTGTTTACTTGCTGATTTTTTAACAAACGAAGGGTCTGCTAACTGAGGTCTGCATATAGCAACAAGATCTGCTTTCTTTTCCGAAATGATTTTATCTGCAAATTCCAGGCTGCGTATATTCCCGGCGCACATCACTGGCACATCTACAGCCTCCTGTATCCCCTTTGCAAGGTGTACATGCACACCTTCGCCCATATCCTGCGTGGGAGCCATATGAGCCATGCTTGCATACGTACCTGCAGCCACGCTAATGACATCAGCCCCTGCTTCTTCAAGTCTTTGCGCTATTTTCCGTGTCTCATCAAGTGTAAGCCCGCCCTCCACGAACTCATCCCCGCTTATGCGGCAGGAGAGCGGTACATCCTCTACTTTTTCTTTGACTTTTTCGATTATCTCGGTAAAAAACAGCGCCCTGTCCTTCCCGTATTTATCTGTACGTTTATTCGAATAAGGTGAAAGGAATCCGCCGATAAGGTAACCAAAGGCGCCGTGAAGTTCTATCAATTCTGCGCCTGCCTTTTTAACCCTTACGGAAGCAGCCACAAAATCGTCCTGTATCCTCTCTATCCCGTCCTTATCCAGTTCCACAGGGATCTCTTTCATGACAGGACATGGGATAGCTGACGGGGCGACAAGCTTGTGACCGGTCATCATGGATAAAGTCTGCCTGCCGGCATGTATTAACTGGGCTGCCGGTACTGCCCCGTTTTCCCCGATGAGACGAAAAAGTTCTTTCAGCGGGGCTATATGCATGTCATGGTTTATCTTTAAAACGTTCGTTTGCGGGGCACCCTCGTCAGAGATCGCTATACATCCGGCTATTATCATACCTGAGCCGCCTGCGGCAAGCTTCCCGTACATATTCATCAATCTTTCAGTAACAGTACCGTCGGATGAGGCGAGATTTGTCTGGAAAGCCGGAAAAACAACACGATTAGGCAGGCTGATATTGCCAATATCAAGAGGTTTGAATACACTATTTAAGCCCATATGTTGTATTTTAGGTGTTAACCTGTTTTAAACTTAACTGAATACTCACGTTATGCCGGTTGTTCGATAGTTTCATAAAGACATATAATAGTAATCTGTCCGATGATCCAAGATTATAAAGACCTGGCAGAATATATCCTGGAAAACTACAGGAAAAAGGTTGTGGAAGTAGGAGTGGGCAGCTTGCCGCAGGTCGCACTTTTATTAAAGGACGTGATGGACGTGGTCGTGACCGATGTCAGTGAGCAGGAACATGAAGGCGTCAGATTTTGCAGGGACGATATATTCTCTCCTGATATGAGCATATATAAAGGCGCCTCCCTTATATACTCGATAAGACCGCCAATCGATATTCAAGAGGCAATAGCCAGGGTAGCAAAGGAAGTAGGGGCTGACCTGATCATCAGGCCGTTCGGGAATGAAAAGGCTGATCTGGGGTGTGTTTATAATAATTGTAAACTATTAAATTATAAGAAGGCAAGGTTTTATTTGTATAGAACCGTAACGTAGATTTTTTATGTTTGTAGTAGCTATTTATATATACTAAAATTTAAATAGTATAATTAGTACTGAAGGCAAGACGATGAGTGACTATACACTAGGTATCAAAGAACTGGACGCGGTAATAGGCGGCATAAAGAAAGGCTCGAATATAATGCTGATCGGCCCGCCTATGAGCGGGAAGGAAGTCATTCTGTATTATATTATGTATTACGGCGCGGCAAAGAACGAGAACGCCGTAATAACGGTCACGACCCGCGAATCAGCGACCAATATTTTAGAGTGGTTCAAAGAACATAAACTGGCCCTGCCGTTAGCAAGGGTCGGGATAGTTGATTGCGTCACAAAGACGCTCGGCGGCGCGGCTGCTGAGAATGAGAATATCAAGATAGCGAGCAGCCCTGTTGACCTGACAGGGATCGGGGTGAAAATAAGCCAGTTCTTTGAAGAATACTACATGAAAAAGAACATCAAGAAAACCCAGCTACATATAAACTCGCTCTCGACTATATTGATGTACTCAAATATTCAGACTGTATTCAGGTTCCTTCACGTTTTCACAGGACGAATCAAAGCCACAGGGGCGCTCGGGATATACACGATAGAGAGCGGCATGCACGATGAACAGTCGATTGCGACCTTAAAACAACTTTTTGACGGCATGATCGAGATCAAATCTGAAGACGATAAGAATTTCATAAGGGTGGTGGGTTTATCCCCGAAACCAACTCCCTGGTTTGAATACGAGATAGAAGGTGCCAACGTAAAGATCGTCGGGAGAAAATAGCATGGTCGAGACAGGTATCCCAAAACTGGATGAGTTCTTGAACGGAGGAATACCTAAAGGCAAAAGTCTTGTTTATTACATCCAGCCGGGTGTTGAGGGGGAGGTCTTCGGGATGCAAACGGTTTACAATGCACTAAAAAAAGGCGGAAATTGCGTCCTCGTAGTATCAAGCACAATACCGGATATCCTGAAAAGCCAGTTCAAGGAGTTCGGATGGGATATCCAGCCTTTTGTCAGCAGGTTGTTCTGCGTTGATGCTTATAATCCCCTGATCGGCGCTCCTTCAAATGAAAAGTATGTTGTTTCGAACCCGGATAACATTGAAGCCTTCAATAAAATAATAATTGGTTTAATAAAAGAATTGCCGCCAAGCACAATAGTGTTCGGCTCCCTCTCTACAGTAATGGACCTGTGCGGGGAGAAGGAAACAATCGAGGCTGTCAGGGAGTGGAACAAAATGGCAATGCTGTATGACCATATCATGGTCTATAATTTCACAGCCTGGCCTTATTCTGAAGAAACACTGAAATTAATAAAAGGGGAATTGTTCAATGCCGTCATTTCCATCGGCGGGATAGCCGAGCGGGTCATATTCGGGCAATATTTCGGCATTCTTAAGTCCGACTGGGCAAAGGAAATTAAAAAATCCATGCTTTTCAGGGTGCTGCGCCCCGGCGGGATAAAGCTGTACATACCGAAGATACTTGTTACGGGACCGTTTGATTCCGGTAAGTCCACGTTCGTGCACGCGCTCTCGACCAGGGCGATATCCGTTGACAGGCTTGGAACAACGATAGCCATGGACCACGGTCATATTGATTACAAGGGTTTCAGTGCGGATATTTTCGGTACACCGGGTCAGGAGCGGTTTGACCCGATAATAAAGCTGTTAAGCGGCGAATCCATGGGCGTTTTCCTTATTGTGGACTCCACGAACCGCACGGACTTCATCCGCGCGAAGCAGATGCTGGAGATTACCAAATCCTATGGTCTGCCGTACGTAGTTATAGCCAATAAGCAGGATCTGCCCGGGGCTTTGACGCCTGAAGAAATCAGGGCACAGTTCAACCTGGCGGCAGATGTTCCTATTGTCCCTGCGGTGGCAAAAGACAGGAAAGGGGTATTTGAGGCATTTGAAGTGCTGATAGATAAGATAACAGGAGGAACCTGATGCCCGATACCATTGATATGGTAGATAAGATCCTCGCAGACCTCAAGAGGGTCGGGGGTGTGGAAGCCTGCGCTGCCGCAAGCAGGGATGGGCTGCTAATCCGCGGCGTTTTACAGAAAGAGCAGCTTGCAGAGTCCATCGCCGCAATGTCAGCCACCATGCTTGGCGCGGCTGAGACCGCGACCATAGAGTTCGGGAAAGGCATTCCTCAAAGGATTATCGTGGAAACCGCTAACGGACGGCTGATCACAACAGGCGCCGGGCCAAAAGCACTGCTTATCGTTATTGTGAATTCTGAAACCGGGTTAGGATTAATACTTCTTGAGCTTGAGAAAGCAGCAATGAAGCTAAAAGAGTTACTGCCATGATAAAAAGATACGGAACGGATTCGGCACTTGAACCAACATTGCACATAGGTAAGGCGGGTATAGAGGGCGTTGTCGAGGAACTGAAAATACAACTGAAGAGCAGGAAGCTTGTAAAAGTAAGATTCCTCAGGACATCTTTTATTGAGGGGGATAAAAAGGAATTAATGCAAAAACTGGCAGACCTGAGCGGCTCGGAACTTGTCCAGACCAGGGGAAATACTGCTGTGTACAGCCGAAAAGGGTAAATACTATCCGATAGATTAATCACCCCCCATTAAGTATAAAGATAATCTCATTACCATATAGAGATGATTTTACGGAGGATCAAGATTGACGACAATATATGACGTGCCCGCAGAGACGCTTATAAATAGCGTGGCACAGAAATTAAAGAATGACCAGAAGGTCAAGCCCCCAGAGTGGGCTAAATTTGCAAAGACAGGCTGCCACAAGGAACTTGCACCGGATAACTCCGACTGGTGGTTCGTCAGGTGCGCTTCGCTATTAAGGCGCATCTATATCGACGGACCTGTCGGGGTCTCACGCCTGCGGAGCTTCTACGGCGGCAGGCACAGGAACGGTGTGACGCCTGTGGATTTCTCAAAAGGAAGCGGCTCGGTCGCAAGAGAAGCACTGCAGCAGCTTGAGAAATCGGGCTTCATCAAGACCCAGAAGACAGGAAGGACTATCTCACCGCAGGGACAGGCTTTCATGGATAACGCGGCTAACGAAGTCAAATTAGAGCTCGTTAAAACAAACCCGGCTATGGCCAAATATTAGAATATGGACGAAGATATCGAAGAGATAAGACAGCGCAAGCTTGAGCAGTTGCAGCAGCAGCAGTACGCTGCACAGGCGCAGGGTGCCCAGCAGGAGCAGGCGCGAGCCGAGTACGAGGCAAAGAAGCAGGCGATACTGCGCCAGATACTCACGCCTGAGGCACGGGAGAGGCTGAACACCCTCAGGATGACAAAGCCTGAGCTTGTGGCTAATGTCGAGGCGCAGTTAGTCGCGCTGGCGCAGAGCGGAAGGCTCCAGACAAAGATAGATGATGCCAAGCTCAAGGCGCTGCTGCTTCAGTTGCAGCCCAAGAAGAGGGAGATGCAGATCAGAAGGGTTTGAGCAATCCCAGTACCGAATCAAAAATCCTGAACGCCTCAAGTATCTCTTCAGCCGATTCCCTCCCCGGACTAATCTTACCGGCCTCATCTGCAAACTCCTCCATCACTTTCAACGCCTTCCCCGTATTCAGGCTATCATCCATCGCACGCTCAAATTCCCTCCTTGCCCTCTTTACGAGCTTTGAAGCATCATCCCTGCCGTTCGCATTCCGCAGGCTTTCTATTATATTATGGAGCTTCTCAAGCTTTTTTCCACATTCCTCTATTCCGTCGAATGTGAAATTCAACCGTCTCCTGTAACCCATCGATAGCAGCAGGTATTTTACAGCCATCGGCTCAAACTCCATCCTGACAAGCTCGGCCAGGGTATAGGCATTATTTAATGATTTTGACATCTTCTTGCCGTTTATCATAAGATGCCTGCAGTGGAGCCAGTATTTTGATGGGTTTTCCCTGAAAGCCCCGAAGTTCTGGGCTATCACGTTCTCATGATGAGGATAGATATTATCCATTCCTCCCCCGTGTATATCAAAATGCGTTCCGAGATACTTTGTTGCCATGGCAGAGCACTCAATATGCCAGCCCGGGCGGCCTTTCCCCAGCTCTGTTTCCCAGAAAACATCCCCGTCCTCTTTCTCGTATGATTTCCAGAGAGCAAAATCAGATAATATATTCGATTCCTCGCCCCATTCATCGCGCTTTATTTTCTTTTTCCCCGGCTTAAGCTTTAAGTGTATAAGTTCTCCCCAGCCGCCGAACCTGGATACCTTGTAATATATCGAGCCATCTTTTCCGCGATAGGCATAGCCGTTTTCCATCAATTTTTTTATTATATCTACAATCTCAGGTATATGCTCCGTGGCTCTCGGAAAAACATCGGCCGGTAGCAGATTGAACATTTCCATGTCCTCAAAAAACGCCTTAGAATAATATTCTGTCATCTCTCGCAGCGTCTTCCCTTGTTTTTTAGCCGTTGTTATGGCTTTATCCTCTATATCTGTGATATTCATCACTCTTTTCACCCTGTAGCCCCTGGCTCTGAGGTATCTTACAAGCACATCCTCAAATATGAACGTCCTGAAGTTCCCGATATGTGCGTACTGGTAGACCGAAGGACCGCATGTGTAGATATCCACGATATCGCCCAACGGCCGGAAAATCTCTTTTTGCCGCGTGAGTGTATTAAAGAGTTTTAACATTTTTTACATCTTCCTGAAACTTAACACTCCCAGAACCATCATAATCGCTGAAAAAATCAACATTACTGAAATGTCAAGGTAGAATGGAAAATGGTTGATACCAAGTATAATGCCGCGCACAGCATCCACGCCATAGGTCATAGGATTGATGTATGTCAGTGTAGTAAGCCATGGGGGTATATTTTCCAGCGTGAACAGGGCATTGCTGAAGAAAAACATGGGCCACATGACAAAGTTAATCACAAGACCAAAACCTTCGGGACTCTTCAGGTTTGCGCCTATCACCAGCCCGATGCTTACCATGGCAACTGATATCAACATAAGCATAAAAAACGCCTCGATTACGATAAGCGGTTTCAGGGGGATATTTATAAAAAGACCGATGATCAGAAGAAATATCACCTGCACCATTGCATCTGTTACGCCGCCGAGCACCTTTCCCGTAAATACGCTGGCTCTTGAAACGGGCGCGACAAGTACTTCTTTTAAAAAATCAAGTTTCCTGTCCCAGATTATGTATATCCCGTAGAACAATGATGTAAACAATACCGCCATGACCACTATCCCAGGATAGATATAAACCTGGTAAGGATACCCCTCGATAGATTTCAGGTTCGCACCTATACCTGTTCCGAAACCGAATATCCAGAGAAGCGGTGAGACTCCTGAAGATATGAGCCGTTCCTTCTCTCTGACATAAATCTTAGCCTCGCGAAGCCAGACTGCGTACATACCTTCAAGTTCATTCATAAGCCGACTCATCTTTTCATCACCCTTTCCCAGAAACCGCCCTCGGCTTCAGCCTCACGTATCTCTCTCCCTGTATAATGCAGGAACACGTCGTTAAGCGTTCCGCTCCTCACTTCCACAAAATCTATCGGACCCGTATGGGTCAGAAGGTCCTGCAGGTGCATACTCGCATCTTTGATCGATATATAGAGAAGACCATTCTTTTCTTCAACTTTTTTGACATAATCAAGCTTTCTTATCGCTTCGACATCCGGATTCTTCTGTTTCAGCTTAACAACGTCCCCGGCTATCTGGCTTTTAAGCGTGTCCGGTGAATCAAGAGCCACAATTTTTCCGTAATCTATGATCGCAACCCTGTCACATAACTGCTCAGCCTCTTCCATATAATGCGTCGTCAGCATGACGGTCATGCACTCTTTTCTTGCAAGCTCCTGTATATATTCCCAGATATGCTCCCTTGTCTGCGGGTCAAGACCGAGCGTTGGCTCATCAAGGAACAGGACCCTGGGATGGTGCATTATGCCGCGCGCAAGTTCAAGCCGCCGGCGCATGCCGCCTGAGTACGTATTCACAAGGTCATCGGCGCGTTTTTCCAGGTTAACAAGAAACAGGACTTCATCTATGCGCTGCTTTCTGATCTCCCGCGGCACTCCGAACAGAAGATTGTGCATTTTCAGGTTCTCCCTGCCTGTGAGCAAATCGTCCACGCTGGGCTGCTGGAAGACTATGCCAATGGATTTCCTCACCTTTGCCGGCTCTCTAACGATATCGAAGCCGCTCACCCAGGCTTTGCCGGAAGTGGGTTTCAAAATGGTACAGAGCATTGAGAGCAGCGTAGTTTTTCCTGCGCCGTTGGGACCGAGGAGACCGAATATCTCGCCTTCTCTGACCTCCATGTTTAAGCTGTCCACTGCTATCAGTTTCCCGTATTTTTTAGTGAGAGCTTCGGTTTTTATAACTGCACCACTGCTCTCAGGGGTAGTACAGTGGGCTTCGGTTTTGATCAACATAATTACCAGTTATGAAATGAAAAGCATAAAAATCTGACGTGTTTATAACTTTACAATATCCTTCGCGTTCCCAACCACGATCTCCCTTGCATTCTTATATTCCTGGACTTTGCCGGTTATCCTCACCTTCTCCCCGTTCTTTACAGACCCGTACACTTCCCTGGCACCATTATTTTCAGCTACGAACACCTTGACATCGAGGTTTGAGAGTGTAATTATCAGGTTGTCGCCGTTCTTTGTCATCTGCCTGGAAAGTACAGTTCCTTCAACCTGCACGCGCTCGCCAACCTTTGAATCCTTTGAATAAGCTGCAGGCTGGGAAGAAAAACCGAAGTATCCTATGATAAGGGATAGCGCAGCCATTACAAGCAATACAACTACGATTTTTTCTTCTTTTTGCATCATTATGATACCCGGCTATCAGCAGTGAGACGTCCCATACCTGCATAAGATATAAAACTTTTCAAAAATTTCTTCCATGCAGGATTAAATACAAACAGCCCAGTCCGCTAATATTCCCTGGTAGTGAGCACATCGCCGGGGGCATTTTATAACGCGGTGGTCAAAGCTTACGACCTGAGCTTTGATCTTTTTACTGGTATCATCGAACTGATCAAAAAGCAGATGATTGCCTACTATTATGATATTATTACGTTCAATATACAGCTTCTCTATTAATTTGCCGTCAACGCCTGCTTTTAGTAGTCTTACTCGCTCCTGCGGAGTGCCTAATACAATCTTACCACCAATACTCATACCAGTTCCTCCATGCCCTCGTTGAATTATTGAACCGACAGCAGGGTAATACTGAAGCATCGTACTGCCTCGCTGAAACCTGTTTCCTATCCAGTTTACTGATAACGTATAGGGCGTTTTTGTCTTAGAGATCCTCAGTAATTAAATGCCTTAGAACTATATATATATTTTCTTGATAATATATATAATCATTATACTCATCATTATACTCATATGTACGAAGCAGGTTAACGCATCGAAAATCTACAGCGTCTTATAGTACCTGTTCCCGCTGCAGGCTTTACAGTAAACCCCCTCATTCTTCTTCTCAACCAGGTTCTCAGGTATATATTCACCACATGCCGAACATCTTGCTATAGCTGAGTTATCAAAATTCTGGCTCTTTTCTATTATGATATCCTGTATCAAAAAATATTGTTTGTCCATATCCAGCAGTCGTTCGCTCAGTTCATCTTCTTCCTCATGCGAGAGTTTACCCAGGCGCATCATCCATTTGCTCATTAGCGCTGAAAAATTGCCGGCATTATCTCTGAGCGCCACGCGCACGCCTCTTTTTGTCCTGGTATCCCCTATCGTGATCGCAAGCTTCCCGTAACTCTCTATGAACGCATTCCCATGCCCCAGGGTACAGCCCGTTGCCGCCTGCATTGCATCCGCAAGGCACCGCGCGGTCTCGGATATCCCGATAAGATGCTTATCTCCCTTTTTCGCACTCAGGCGCGAAAGTGCCAGTTCGCTCATTCTTAATCCGAGAGCTATGCCGGGCGCCAGATGGCCGTGAAGCTCTGTTGCAAGATTTACGATTTTTTTATCCATGGATCTCCTGTTCTACATAATCGTGGCTGTTGAATTTCCAGTAGTATGAAAGTATCATGCCTGCAAGGAATCCAAATGCCATATTGACAATAAAGGATGTGCCAGCTACAAGCAGCATGACTGCCACCTCTTTGTGTGCGGTCACACTTCTTATGTGGGTTGCAAGCTCCAGCCCCCCGAACATTATCATTGTTCCCAGTATGCTGACAGGGAAGGATCTGGAAAGCAGCAGCACCGAGCCTCCGAAGAACAGTCCAAGCAGCAATTTAACAACGCCCAGAAATACAACAGAGCCCCCGGTGCGCGCGCCGAACCTGTGCTGGGCAGCCAGTCCGCCGGCGCCGTGGCACATGGGCATTGCGCCGAATGGCATTGTAAGAAGGTTCATCAGACCCATATTGAACCCTATCTTATCTATATTTGCCCTTTTTGCCTGTTCCGGATAATAATCTTTTACAAGCGCCACTGTAGCGATCAGAGAATTGAGGATTGTAAGAGGAAGCTGTGGGATCACCATCAGATACGATGCTGATAAAAAAGAACCTGCATCAGGAATAAACATCACAGGAGAATAAAGATCCAGAGAGATGGAGGATTTAAAATTAGGGAGCATCAATAAAATCCCGATGCCAAAAATAACAAGGGCAGCCGGGATTTTCCTGTTATTGAGTAGAATAAATCCTGTAGCTGCAGCAAGTAATGCAGTAAGATAGCTATCATACCCTGACCAGTTTCCGGTGGCTATTATCAAATCTGCACCGGTTTTTAAAAATATTAGCCCAAGACCAAGCTGGATCCCGCGAACCACACAATTGGGCACGTAATTATTTATCTTTGAAATAACCCTGGTCATAGATAACACAAATATAATTAATCCCATCAAAAAACCGGCGGCGATTATGGTCGTAGAAGGCAATTTATTGGATATCGCTATGATCCCGATGGCTTTCATGGGCTGGATCGCCATTGGCAGTCCGAATACGAAACCGTTGAATATATTAAAAATCCCACTAAAAACCAGTATCGGAGAGGGATCCATGCCTGAAATAGTTACAACACCGACTAAAAATACGATAAATGTACCCAGATCTCCAAGTGAACCTGCTATTTCATTTCTATCAAACCGTATGTTCAGGTATCCGAAATTCACTTTCTTCATAAATTATTATTTGATGATGGTTCCATAGGATTTTTTGTTCCTCATTCTCCTAACTGAACAGATGGACTTCGACCTGCTCGCCTTTTTTTATATCCCTATCTGTCACGACATATCCGTCCACGACGGTAGAGCGGGGAGAGGCTGAGATGATTGCAGTCTCGTACTCCTTCTCGAACAGATTCATACCTGAATTCTTGTATCCCATAGTATTTGCCGCGTTTTGTGCGATTTTCACGAACAGGATGTAACTAAAACCTTTTTCCTGCAGCTCTACATCCTCATTTATCGTGAGCTTGCGCGTTGCTCTGGGGATATCTGTGAAATAACCGCGAACCACCATTTCAAGGGCTGAGAACGCCCCGGTGGGTTTGCCCGGGAGACCGAAAACAGGCGTGTCGTTGATTATTCCAACAGCAATGGGTTTTCCGGGCCGGATTGCAACCCTGTGGAACATGGTTTTACCTGTTTCTGCGATTATGTCTGCAATATAGTCGCGCTCACCCACAGAGACACCTCCTGTAGTGAAAATAACATCGTTCTTCTCCGTCGCATCCAGGAGCATGTTCTTTGTTTTATCATAGTCATCAGGCACAGTAGCAATAGATGTGGGTTCGCAACCCAATTCCTTTATAAAACCCCGTATCAGCACAGCATTAGTATTTTTTATCATGCCATTATGAATCTCCGTACCTGTCGAGATTATGCCAGCCCTGGTTTTTTTATATACCGATATTTTCTCAATGCCCAGACTGTACAGCAGCGCGGCGCTCTGCGGCATGATGCGGTGGTTTTTCTCAAATATCCTGTCCCCCGCCCTGTAGTCAGAGCCTGCCCTGAACACGTTCTCCCATTTTTTCAGGCTTTTGCCGTACAGCAAATCTTCCCCGGTCTTTGCATCCTCCATTCTCAGGACAGCATCCGCCCCGCCAGGCATGAACGCCCCGGTCGCTATAGCCAAAGCCTCACCATCCCCTATTGTTACCGCCCTGTCTCCCGCATAAGCACGCCCCGTTATTCTCAGCGGGTAGCTATCTTCGCTGCGGACGGCAAAACCGTCCATTGCCGCTATATCGAATTCAGGCGACATGGAGCGGGCAAAAATGGTTTCACTTAGTTCTCTGCCTATAGAGTCGTTAAGGCTTACCTGTTCTGATTCGCGCCTGAAGTAAAATGCGCTCTTTAACTCTTTTATTTTTTCGAGCGCCTCATGAAGGGTTATTGGTGAACTCATATTTATTATAAAATGTTGCTATCATTCTATCCGCCTTTATAAAAAGGCTCTCTTTTTCCAACGGCGATTTTAAGCATCTCTTTAATTTCCTCAACAGAAGCTTCTTCGTTTATATCTAACAAGTTCGACCTCAACTCCATCTATGAAATACTTCTTCCTTCGGTGCATCTGGCGTTCTTTAGTGAATGCAGCTCTTGATTCCAGCTTTTTTTCTGTTCCGTTTATATCGACCATAAACTGCCTAATGTTTTTAAAATTCATAAGTTCAATTAGCTGCAGGATCACTTTTCCATCAAGCTTAGCTATAAAATTAATCGCATCAGCGATTTCAAATTCATTCATACCCTTCAATCAGCGAGGGAAGACTTATATTCACACGGTCAAATTACTAAAAATGTGCGTGATTGAAGATTATTTTATTTTGTCCCGCAGCCTGAATCTGCATGGTTAAAAGCGCAGACAAACGCCCCGGGTCAAGCCCTGGAAGAGCACATCTGCGCTCACCTGTAGTTGATATCTATCTGAATACCTTGATTATTCGTAATTAAGTCATCACGAGCGCTGCTTCCACAGCAGGAGATACCCTATAATCAGTATCTCTATTGCCATTATGCCTCTGAACCCCGGAACCTTCATTCCTCCTGTCTGCTGCTGTTCTGTCTGCTGCTGTCTTGTTGTCTCTGTTTTAGCGGTTTCTGTTATCTCTGGCTGGCTTTTGGTCTCCTGAATTTTAGGCGCTGCCTGCGCTCCTGCCGGGTTTGATTCTCCTGGATGGCAGGCAGGGCACTGCAACCCGCTCTGGGATGTCAGTTTACCTATCTTATTGAACGCATGGAGAGTATCAATATCGTGGCATCTTGTACACTGCGGTACTACCATCTTGCCGTTCTCCTCATGGCATCCTTTGCATTCTACCTTTGTAGCATGAATAACATGAGGCACTTCACTTCCATTCGCTTCTGATTTTCCTTTGTGGCAGTTATAGCACCCCGTCTTATCATCTACAGCCCCGTG
This sequence comes from Candidatus Methanoperedens nitratireducens, assembly GCF_900196725.1. Taxonomy (GTDB): domain Archaea; phylum Halobacteriota; class Methanosarcinia; order Methanosarcinales; family Methanoperedenaceae; genus Methanoperedens; species Methanoperedens nitroreducens_A. The sequence continues at coordinate 24,611 of NZ_FZMP01000193.1, forward strand.
TATTGTCGCAACACTCGTCTGTGCATGGCAGTTCTGGCATACAAGTACTGAGCCTTCAAGTTTCAGGGGTTTAACTATCTCAGGCGGGGATTTGTGGCACTTTGTGCATGCAGATTCATCCCCGTGGACTTCCACAAGGTCCTTGTGACAATGGGAGCATACTGCGTCGCTGGTCAGGGCATTATGGACACCGGTTATGTTCTTATGGCAGTAGGAGCATGACTGGTTGCTCACTTTCCCGGCATGCACCTGATGAATAGGACCGTCATGGCATTTTGTGCACTGGGGTATTGATACGGACAGTTTATCCCCATGGCAATTGGTGCAATCCACAGGTTTTTTGGCATGTATCAGGTGCGGGGTATCTGTATGGCACTTCTTACAATCCACATCCTGAGCTGTCAGAGAGGAGGCTGTGAAATTCGTTTCCGCTGCATACGCTGCTGCCGTGAATATGGCAGCCACAATAAATAATAAACAAATGATTCTTACTATCTTCATAATATCCCTGCCCTATCCTACCCGTTTTTCCCCGTTTTTAACTGGCTATTGCTCTTGCAGCATATTATACTTTCGATTTGATTTTACACAAAGTAATTGTGCTTAAATCACAAATTATATTATATCGTCCCCTAATTTCAGTGATTCATGGGCACAGAAAAATCAAGAAAATTATTCGAGGAAGCAAAAAAAGTCCTCCCCGGAGGCGTGAGCAGCCCTGTTCGCGCCATAAAACCGTATCCATTTTATACAAAACGGGCGAACGGCTCAAAGATAACGGATATAGATGGCAATGAATACATAGATTACGTGATGGGCTATGGTCCCCTGCTTCTGGGTCATAACCATCCCGCTATAAAGGAAGCGGTGATAAGGCAGCTCCCGGACGGCTGGCTGTACGGCACACCCACCGAACTTGAGGTAGCTCTTGCAAAAGAAATCATCAGGCTTTATGCCAGCATAGACATGGTGCGCTTTGTTTCCACGGGGACCGAAGCCACAATGGGGGCGCTGCGGGCAGCAAGGGGATTTACAAAAAAGAACAAGTTCATAAAAATAGAAGGTGGATTCCACGGCGCCCATGAGGCTGTGCTGGTGAAAGCAGGCTCAGGTGCGACCACGCTCGGAACGCCGAATTCAGCAGGCGTACCTCCCGATTTTACTAAAAATACGCTGCAAGTACCGTATAATGATATAGAAGCGATGACCGCTGTGATCGAGGCTTATAAGGACGACGTAGCTGCAATCATCATTGAGCCTGTTCTTGGCAATATCGGGCCCATTGTGCCTAAGAAAGGATATCTGGAAGATGTCCGCGCCGTGACCAGGGAGAATGACGTGCTGCTCATATTCGATGAGGTCATCACGGGTTTCCGTCTCGCCATGGGCGGAGCTCAGGAATATTACGGCGTTACGCCAGACATGACCACGCTTGGTAAAATCCTGGGAGGAGGCTTCCATATCGGCGTGATAGGTGGAAAACGCGAAATAATGGAGAACATCTCGCCTGCAGGCGCGGTGTACCAGGCAGGGACCTTTAACGGAAGCCCTGTATCGATGAGCGCCGGGCTTGCTGTTATCAGCACCCTGAAAAAGGAAAAAGTACACGAAAAAGTGAATAAAGCCGGAGATGCGATGCGCAGCGCGCTTGTGGACGTTGCAGGCGACCTGGGTCTTGATTACAGCGTGAGCGGTGTGGGCAGCATGTTCAAGGTGTTCTTCGGCGATACGCCGTACAATTATCAGGACACGTTGAAGTGCGATACCGAGAAATTCAACGTATTCTTTAAGAAGATGCTCTCAGACGGCATTTTCCTCCCGCCTTCGCAGTTTGAGACGAACTTTTTATCACTGGCACATTCGCAGGACGACATAAATAAGACCATTGAGGCATATCAAAGGAATTTAAAATGAAATCCCAGAATGCGCGACTCAGGATCGGAACAAGAGGCAGCAAGCTTGCGCTCGCCCAGGCAAACCTCGTAAAAGACTTGCTTGCAAAAAACGGCATAGAGACAGAAATAAAGATAATCAAGACATGTGGCGATACCTTCACGGACAGACCGCTCCATGAAGTACAGGGTTTTGGTGTTTTCGTGCGCGAGATCGATGATGCCATGTTAGCCGGTGAGATCGATATCGCCGTACACAGCATGAAGGACGTTCCCACGGAGCGCCCGCCGGAACTAACGATCGCAGCCGTCATGAAGCGCGATTCCCCGTATGATTTCCTGCTCACGCGCGACAGGACGGATTTAAAGGACCTGCCTGAAGGCGCGATCATAGGGACAACGAGCCTGCGGCGGCGGGCACAGCTTTTGAGGTTCAGGAAGGATATCGTCATAAAAGACCTTCGAGGAAATATAGATACCCGCCTCCGGAAACTCAGGGAAGGGCAGTACGATGGAATATTCATGGCAGAGGCAGGGCTTGAGAGGATGAAATGGGACATTCCCGGAGAGCGCCTGAACGCAGATGATTTTGTCCCTTCGGCAAACCAGGGAACAATAGTGATCGCTGCGAAAAAGGATTCTGAAGCTGAAAAGGCTGCCAGGGAGCTTGATGATGATAAGACACGCATCGAGACCAGGATTGAGCGCATCATAATCGGGATACTCGGCGGCGGGTGCCTTGTGCCGATAGGTGCTTTTGCAACAAGCGAGGGCAATGAGATCCACGTACGCACTGAAGTCCTGTCAGTGGATGGCAAGCGCCATGTAAAAATAGATGAGTTTATAAACCCTGCCGATTATGTGCGAGAAGCAGAGCACATCGGGAACGAGCTTAAACAAAAAGGCGGAGGCAAGCTCGTTGATGAGGCTGTAAAAATGTTCGCCGAAAAAAGAGGATATGATGATAGGAAAAGTTTATCTTGTGGGCTCAGGTCCTGGTGACCCCGAGTTACTGACAATAAAAGCAAAAAGGCTTATTGAGAGTGCAGAGGTTATCCTGTACGACCAGCTCCCCGGGAAGGCGATACTTGATATGCTTCCTGCATCTGCCGAGAGGATAGACGTAGGAAAATATGCAGGAGACCACAAGCTCTCCCAGTGGCAGATAAACGAATTGCTTGTAAAAAGAGCAAAGGAAGGCAAACTCGTTGTGCGGCTAAAAGGCGGAGACCCGTATCTTTTCGGGCGCGGGGGCGAGGAGGCACAGGTACTTGTAAGGGAAGGTATCGAGGTCGAGGTCGTGCCGGGAATTACATCAGCTATCGCTGTTCCTGCCTATGCAGGAATCCCCATCACTCATCGCGATTATGCTTCTATGGTTACCTTTATTACAGGTCATGAGGACCCTACAAAGGAAGAGACAGGTCTTGACTGGGAACTCCTTGCGCGGTTTGAAGGCACGCTCGTCATACTGATGGGCGTCAGCATGCTGGAGAGCAATGTGAAGGAACTGCTGAAACATGGAAAATCCATTGATACGCCCGTGGCTGTCATCGAGAAGGGCACGCGACCTGACCAGCGCGTAACTGTAGGTACGCTGGCGGATATCGTGGGCTTATGCAAACAGCGCAACGTCAGGGCTCCTGCGATAACAGTTATAGGCGATGTGGTAAAGCTCCATCGCGAGTTAGTCAAACATTAAAAATGAAAGTAATAGCCATAATGAGGCCTGCCAGCTATCTTACAGAATCAGCCAGACTTGCAAGCTCCATGGGATTTAAAGTCGTCACTGCCCCGATGATCGATGTAGTGGATAAGACCGATGCTAATTTTAAAGGATTCGTTTCGCGGGTCATGGAAGGTGAGTCCGATTATGTTATCTTCACAAGCGCAAACGGCGTTGAGTTCACGCTCCTGAAACTTAATTCGCCTGAAGAGTTCATCGAGCAGCTCAACAAAATGCATGTGGTCGCTATCGGACCGAAAACCGAAAGTGCCCTGCTGAAGAACGGTATAAGGGTAAGCATAGTGCCGGAATCCTACAGTTCAGAAGGGCTGGTAGAGCATTTGCGCGGGATTGAAGGCATGGTCGTCGAGATAGCGCGAAGCAGCCACGGGGCGCCGGAGCTTGTCAACGGGCTCATTGAAAAAGGTGCTGTGGTGCATGAGACGCAGGTGTACCAGATAATAATGCCAAGGGACGAGAGGCATACAAGGCTCATGGAAAAGGCTCTTGCAGGAGAAATCGATATTTTTGCATTCACAAGCTCGATGATGGTAAGGAACTTCATGGCGATTGCCGACGAGATGGGAGTGAAGGATGATGTTATCAGGATAATGAACGAAAAGACTGTTGGGGCTATAGGCAAGCCTACTTCTGACACGCTGTCAGGGTTTGGGGTGAAAGTCAAGGTAATGCCAGAGAACTATACGTTTGAGGAGCTGCTAAGGGAGTGCAGGGAGCACGACTGCTAATGGTATAATTGATCAAGAACCTATCCGAAAAACCCTCATGAGCCAATTGGCACAGGCACGCAAGGATGAAAATCGCTATGTTGAGACCATATCGTAGCAATTTTCATAGGAAATCAATCAGTAGTATATCTCCGAATCAACCATAGAGTTCACAGAGAACACAGAGGCGTGTTTAAAAATCTCTATGTTCTCTTATTTTAACTTTTCAGATAGGATCTAAGTTACACTAATTAGCCCCAAAACTTAGAAAAACAAGGTTAGAGGGATTTACAATGGTACACGTGCTGGAGTCACAAACCCCGGACTTAAGTCCAAGGCCTGTACATAGCGTTTTTACATATCCAAAATTCCTTTTAACTATTCTATCCATAGCCGACACATTAAGCATAGTCATATAAGTAATGTTGT
>NZ_FZMP01000133.1 GCF_900196725.1 Candidatus Methanoperedens nitratireducens
AGGATATCCTCTTTCTTTAAATCTTTAATTTATTGAAGTGGTTCTGTATCCTGTCCAAACAGAGCTTTTACAGTCACATCGGCTCCAATATTTGCAACTGAAGTCTTAACTGTGGCTACAATTTGCGTATCTGTCCAGCTAACTATTGATGCCGTTTCGGTCTTTCTATTTGAACTTACAAACACACCTAAGTCAGTAAACAGGGGATCAGGTTGCTCACCGAATCCAATACCGGTTATAGTTATTTCTGTTGGTATTCTGTTATTTCCTAAATTAGTTATGATTGCTGATGTTACATCGACCGGGTCTACGACAGTTAATGATTTCAGTTGACTTGGCTTGGGTACGAAATCACCGTTCTTAACTACCTTTATGGTATGAACTCCTGCCGGCAGGGTTACATCTACGACTATCTTGCTGTCTGTCACAGTTGTTGGTGTCAAATTTATCGCATCATCAATGACTACCTGTGCTGTATATGTAGCTGTACCGCTTAAGAAGTCGCTGCCTTCCAATGTGAGTGTTGTCGGGACATTAGTCGTGAGCCTTATTGGATTTATTGTAACCAGGTTGGGAATTATAGCTCCTTCAAAGCCGCTTTCTCCGGCGTCCCAGTATGCGTGGCAACCGTTGCAATCCCAGTTATCTCCTATATGGCCATATCCTGCTCTTGCACTGTTATTGGCATAGTCATATTCTATATTGTGAATTGTTGATATGCTGTGGCAATCTTCACATTTTCTTATGTCTAAAGCAGTACCCTGTGCGATATGGCACCATTCACACTGATATCCCTGTGTAACACCTAATATTGTGTTATGATGCGTATTAAAGTTCGGTAATATTTGCGGTATAGCACTGGCATCCACATCGTGACATGCTTCACAGCCGCCCCATTTCCTTCCACTGGTTGAATTTATAACTTTATAACTGGTATCTGGGGTGACCAAAGAAACACCATAGTCTGGCATATAGTGCCCATCATTGTAGTTATCTACGAAACCGCCATGACATTGTTTGCAATTCCTTGCTTGTGCCCAGCTTGTATTATGATGAGGTCTTCCTGCAATTACGCTTATATTACCAAAGAAAGCCGATCCGTTATGACAATCTATGCAATTTCTATCTAATAACACTTTTTGTCCTGTAGGTGTGTTCTGTATAGGATGGCAACTCTTACAGTAATATTCTCCAGTTTGTGCTAATCCGTGATGTCTGTCTTGTACACCTTGAGTATGACAGCCTCTGCAATTTTGCTCTTTAAGTTCAGTAACTGAAGTATCATAGGCAGATACATTTTGATTGACAGGCGGTGGTGGTACATTTGCAAATGCTGTCCAGATTAGGGCAATAACCAAAACTGGAATTAATATTAACATTATCTTTCTCATGTTATCATCTCCTTTTTAATTTTTAAAAATTAAAAAAGAAGAAGGGTTTGAATCAAAACCTTCTTCTTTAATTCCTCTTTTTGTCTCTTTTCTTTTTGTCTCTTTTCTTCAGCCCTGCGTCAATGTCACCGTGTCTGATCCGAATAGGGCATTTACCGTTACCGGGTCACCAACAACTGCAGAGGTTACAGTACCTACTATCTGTGCGTCAGACCAGCTTGATACAGCCAGAGTGTACGTTACCGGTTGGCCTCTAACGGAAGTAGCAACAGTCACTCCAAGTTCTGTGAATTCTGCTGGAGGCTGGTCGCCAAATCCACTGCCAGAGACAGTAATGGTGTATACGGTATCTAGTCCATGTCCTGTCTTTACGAGTGTTGCTGATGTTGCATCGACTGGATCAACGACTACAATGGATAGTTCACCACTGTACTTAGTCTGCCAGTCATAATCTCCTGTCTTTTTCACCTTCACAGTGTGAACTCCTTCAGTAAGTCCAGGTATGGTTGCTACTATCGTGGTATCGGTTACTGTTCCTGAATAACTGACTCCGTCAATCTCTACAGATGCCTGTATCGGATTGGTAGTTGTGCCTGATAAGAAGCCGGAACCAGTCACAGTTATTGTGAATCCTGCACCAGTTGTTAGCTTGGCCGGGTCTGTTGTAATTGAATATACAGATGGGACAATTACATTTTCAAAGCCGCTTTCTCCGGCATCCCAGTATGCATGGCAACCGTTGCAATCCCAGTTGGTCTCAATATGACCCTTTCCGGCTGTTCCGCTGCCATAGTCTTTCTGTATGTTGTGGATCGTTCCAACATCATGGCACTTCTCACAACCCGTACCATTGATGGCATCGCCGACGCTCAGTAATGTGTTATTTCTGATTTCGAATTTCAGTTCATCCGGATAACCGATTGGTCTCTCGGAATTTGTTGTTGTATTCCAGTAGGTTGTGTGGCACCAGTTGCAAGTCACTCCAGGAGTCCTATCTCCCTGATGATCTAATGCGCCTGTTCCCTGTCCGTTGGTTGCTGTGTGATGTGTATCATACGAATCGAAAAGGTCTGGGTCTGTAACAGTAGTATCCTGGTGGCAAGCGAAGCAACCGCCCCAATATCTGCCACTTGTTGCATTATAGACCTTGTAGTGTGTTGTCGGTGTGACAAGCGATGCGCCGTAGTCTGGTACATAGTGACCATCATCGTAGTTAGCTATGAACACTGCCGTGGCATTGATTGCATTGTCTTGCCTGAGCTGGTGCAGTATTGATGTGGTGTGGTCTGCTTATGTTGACTTTTCCTTTCGTTGCATTTGTTGGATCTACCCTTGACCAGTTAAGACCGGAATGGCACTGGAGACATTCTCTCTCTTTGAATACGGATTGTCCTGTTGGTCCAGAAAGTATAGGGTGACAATTGTTACAACCGTATGCTAATCCGGTAACGGGATTAATCTTTCCTGTTTCAACCAGTCTGTGGTGCCTATTTGGTATAACAGTTGCGTCTCCGCCTGTTTGGTGGCAGCCCCTGCACAATGTCTGGTTCGGATTTGTTGCCGAAGAACGATACTGATCGAACTTCGAGTCTTTAATGCCTAAATTCTGATTCACTGGTGGTGGTAATGCGGTCTTCACACTCGCATTGTGGAAAGTTACGGCAGCTAATGTCTGAACTCCTGCATCTTTATGGCATGAATCGCACTGGCTTGTCTGGGTTTCTGTATGTTGCCTCTTTGTGCTTGTGCTAATATTTACTGGTGAACCCCAGCTTGCATTCCCAGTATAAGCACCGTTATGACAGTCGATGCAGTTTGAGGTATTAATTAAAGAATTAGCAGTGCCATAATGGCTCACGCTTGCACTATTATTATACTTGAATTTATTGATACTGTTATTATGGCACAATGCACAGCTCGCTGTAACTGCCACGTCCGTGCTTCTGCTTGTGTGCTCGTCCACTTTCGGAGATGTTATTACCTGGTCTACATGACATTCATCGCAGTTACGGCTGAAAATACTGCTGGCTGAAGCATCATAATGACATAACTTGCAATCTGAGCTATTCAGAAGGCCAATACCTTCTAACTTGTTTACATCTTTATGTACGCCTGCACTTGCTGTATCTATTGGCTTGCTGAGATTGGCTGAACTGTGGCATGTAGTGCATGATTCAGTAATACTCTTTAATGTACCAAAATTAGCTGTTGCATGCGGGTCACCATTCTTGTTATTTTTTAGCGCATTTACATTGAACCAGTGGGATCTAAGGTCCATCTTATTTGCTGATTTTCTATTGATCGGCATGTGGCAGCTAATACATTCAGAATTGGTGGTATAATAGCCGTGTTTTGCTGGTGTTATTGAATGACAATCCGTGCAGGTCTTGTTGACTGCTGCTGGATATACACTGCCATTTGTGAACTTTGTCTTGCCGGTAGGTCCACCTGCATAAGCTGGGTTTGAGACGCCGTGACCGCCATGACATGTAACACAGGTTACAGATTGATTCGTATGAGTACTTGATTTCCAGTCTTCCCACTGTTCATGATGTCCTCCGACTTGACTGTAATTGTATGTCGGCATTGGGCTGTCATCATAGAGAGTATCACTTAGAAGTGTATTGTTGACTCCATCGGGATATGGTTTGAAGTTATGATACTCTCCATATAAAGTAGAGATTGGTCTGCTGTGGCAGTCGCCGCATATACCCGGAGTATTCCTGAGTACTGAAGTGTTTCTTATGTTAAGCTTGTTCGGACTGGTTACATGGTCTTCTCCCGGACCATGGCACGCTTCGCATCCAATACTGTTCTCTGCCCAGTAGCCCACGAAACCAGGCGTTAAACTGTTATTGTATACACCAGCCGGTATCTTACTTTGTGCTCTCAGAGTCTTAAATGGCTCTTTTTCTATATCTGAAACGTTGCTGAGATACCCGGTGCCATGGCAGTGACCACAGTTGTATTTCTTGATCGTATCCTTATTGTAGTCTGTCCATATTTGATCATCTATATTGAACTGGTTCTTGCCGCCTGTCGTGATGATATAACCAGTATCGTTCACATAGCGTATCTTCCATTTGCTCCCTATCACTAAGCTCACATTTTCCCAGCTATAGCCACCAGGCGGATTGGGATATCCTCGTGCCATGGCATCATCACGTGTAATCAGTTTACTGGTATGCGTACTGTTTGTCCATAGCCCATATTGTACTTCATGACATGCCTTACATGTCGAGGAGTCACCTGTATAATTGCCCGCTGTAACTATTGGTATAAAAGATATCGAAAAAATAATTAATAATAACCCTTTTTGTATATAATTCGAATATTTTACCTCATCTCGATTCTTGGTCATCGTATTACGTCCTCCTAACTTATATTTTTTTCTTATATTTTTACATCTTTAATATTCTAGATTTAATATTTCCAAAACTTCCGCCAAGTCTATAATAATACTAACAATATCCTATTCCTGATTACTGAATGCAATTTTGGTATATAAAAAGAGATGACGATTGCCATCCGATGGTAATCGATCTTATCAGGCATACTGTGCTTCTCATGCCGATAATTAGCCCTCAGGCTTGGAAAGCCTTTTCCACAGAATTACAAATTTATCTTTGTAATCTAACTTTTTAACACTGACCAAAAAACCATCCTCTTTGAACTTCACTGTAACTTCCCGGATTATACAGCGATAATACTTCTCCTCATTACCCGCATGATCTATAAGTGTCTTTACAGTTTGTATCAGTTCTGCATCTTCCAGAATTTTCAGCTTCCTGTAAACAGTTGTAGAAGGTATATTAAGCTCACGGCTCAACTGCAGGGCTGAACATTCTTTTACGGAGGTTCGAGCCATAATTGCACGGGAATATTTATCTGCCAATAATTGAAAAAACACCATTTCATTGTTCGTTTTTGGGCTCATTTTAGTTATTAGTTACTTTAATCAGCGCTTTTTTCTACAGCTATAATCAGTGCGATCAACCCCAGTATGTCAGATATTTCAGAGAAAATTTTATTCATATCTTTATCATTAAAAAATAAATGTCAGATAACAGGTGTCCAAATGTTATTAAACCAAAACCCAGAGTCAGGTAAAACATAGCAGAGATCCTTGTTTTTAAGAAAGATCGAGTAGCTATAACGAGCAGGATAAAACTCACGGTAAAACGAATGATATCTATGATTAATATACCCAACATGTTTTTCACCTAAGGTATCAAAATTTTTTATATCCTATTATCTCATTTTTTCTATTTTTTTATAATCTCAGAGCAATCTGAGACTCTACAGGGATTCCGGTTTTAAGCAGTTACTTACTGATATTTGAATAATCCCTGTCCCATGTCCATTCATAGCATACGTTCGTTAGGCTTTATCCTATAAATAGTTTTTTCTTTGGTCGTTATTATTATAATTGTAAATATTTAGATTTCCATCTAATATAGCGATGTTGGCAGCGGCTTTAAACAATAGTTTTATTTCTCATGGAGATTACGGTTATTTCCGAGCTTCGCTATAAGAGAATAGAGAAAGCCCGCCTGCAAAAACTGCAAAACAAGGGTACACTTTGAAATCAGAGTACCTATCCCTGAAAAAGACATAGGCAATTCTTACTATGAAAATTATAATAGTATTTAAATCATAGACGTACACGACCTGATATCTTATCCTTTTTCCTGCTCTGCTTATTGGAAGTTTTATCCTTGTTTTTATTAAGTCATTGACCTTTTTTACCCGGTGAGGTATTATCACGGATTACCATATAAGACATTTTTAAGTTTGCTATGAAAATATCCATTTCCTGCAATGAAAAAAAGCTAGATGAAAAACGAATACGAGATAACCGTCCGTTCGGTTAGAGGAGGAGCGGAGGTCTTTTAACCTCCGCTTTATTCTACACTATAAATATTTCCATACTGGTTTTATATTTATTTGGTATCTTCCTTGGATATTGATCTAATTGTAACATTAAAAACCAGAGTCTTACCGGCTAGCTCATTATTCAAATCCATAATTATGTTGGTATCGTTAAAATGGACGTTCATGGCCCCCAATGTAGTCCTTATTTTTGTATCCGGGATATAATTGTGTCTCAAGGTCATATTCTTCGAGTCTATATCAACTACAGTAGAATTCCATGCAGCCCCTTTTAATTGAATAATTTCGCCTTTTGTTGCTTCAGATTTTAAAGTAATGCTGTTCTCATCAATTTTTACGACTTTCTCTTTATATGGAGCTAATCTGATGATATCTCCGACAGTTAGATTGTAGGATAGAGACACATTAGAGCTTATATTTTGAACTGTAAGACGTACATTGGTCTCTGGAATAAAGACATCATCTCCAGTTTTATGATTCTCGCCAAACTCAAATTCAAACCGTGTAGCCGGGATTTCAAAGACTTTTTCAAGAGTTCTTGTCGATTCTAATTTTTGTGTTACCGGGATAATCTTTATTAATTCAGGATTTTTTAAATATGCTTTTTCAGGTGGAATTGTTAAATTTTTAGATTCTCCCAGCTTCATTCCAATTACTCCCTCTTCTAACCCTTTGATAACTGCCTTTTCTCCAACTTTGAATATCAGGGGTTTGAACTCCTTTTTCGAGATATTATTATCTATTGCTATTTTTTCTATTGTCGTATCGATTATGCTCTCATTTAAAAACTCCGTATAATCTATTGTGACAAGGTCTCCTTCTTTTATACCATCATTTATTTTTTTATCGATACAACCACTGAGTAATAACATTGTGACGAATAAATATAATACTTTTTTCATTTTTACCTCCACATCAAATCTCTTACGAAATATCCTATTACATATTTATTTTTATCAATTATTACTATCGACAAACGTATCTCATCGTTTTTCCTTGGGTGGTATCCTTCGAAACCTACATCAAAGATATATCTTCCTGTTCCATAATACTTCGTTGTTCCAAAACCTAAAGGATTTCCTTCTAATGTAACAATCCCGATGATTGATGAAATATCATGTTCAGATATATCAGGTTCAGATATACTGGGTTCAAGTATATCAGGTTCAGATACACTGGGTTCAAATATACTCGGGTGAATAGTACTTTCCAGTTTTAAGTCAATACTTTCTATTTCTATTTGTTCACTATTATTTTCTATCAAAGTCATATTTACTCTAATAACAGGCTCGCTATTCTCACTATAAATATCCATTGCAATTAATACGATAATAACGAGTGCCACAAAGCTTATGATTATTAGATGTCCGTTTTTTCTATTTTTTCTATTAGATTCATGTCACTCCTTTATTTTTCCTTTTAACTTTTTATTGTTTTTATTATATCCGAAATAATAGTAAAACAAGTGTTA
>NZ_FZMP01000135.1 GCF_900196725.1 Candidatus Methanoperedens nitratireducens
GAGTGCGACGAGAAGCTAAATCCTAAATTGCAGCCACGCCACTCCAGCCATTCGGAATGACCTTATTATGGCATGCGTTTTCAGTAATGAAAAGGTATGAAGCCCATAAGACAATGTGGATTATCCTGGAAGTCTAATCCAATTAATCTGCTAAGGTAAAAAAAATGCTATGGAGAAGCGAAAGCTGAACCATTGTAAGAGTCGTAATTCATGACAAGTGAAATGGACTGAAACACTTGAACCAAAATGGTGCAGAATCAGACTATAATGGCTTCGCTCACGTTATAGGGAATGGACAAACGGTTCTCGGCTCATAGATGGCTCCTAAGGCATTTGAAAATTATTTAGGATATAGAACTCGGTAAACCCGATGCATTCCCAATGGGGTAGGAACTCCGCAAGGGGTAACGAAGATGCAGAGGGTAGAGGATGCGGTAAAAAGCAAAGGTCGACCTGTAATTGGTCGAATAGAGGCTTGAAGATATACCTCAACCTGAAAGGGTGCTGACTTACCGCTGGTGTTTGATTGTGTGAATGGAGGTAAACCTATGAATGCAAGAAATTCAATTACATCGAAAGATGAGAAGCTTGCAAACAGGCAACTGAAAGACCAGTGGAACAATATCAACTGGAAGAAGGTTGAGAAACTTGTAAATAGGCTACAGGTCAGGATCACAAAAGCAGTTAAAGAAGATAAATGGTATTTGGTGAAAAGGTTACAGTATCTACTAACCCATTCGTATTATGCGAAACTGTTAGCAACAAGAAACCCAACTCAAAATAAGGGCAAAAGAACGGCAGGGATTGACGGTGAAACATGGTCATCACCTGAAGCCAAAATGAAAGCCGCTCTCAGTCTAACCGATAAAAAGTATGTTGCGAAGCCATTAAAGAGAGTATACATTGAAAAACATGGGTCAAATAAGAAGCGACCTCTGGGTATCCCAACTATGCATGACAGAGCTATGCAATCACTCTACGCTTTAACATTAGAGCCGATTGCAGAAGCAACTGGTGACAGGACATCATTTGGCTTCAGAAAATTCAGAAGTACACATGATGCTTATCAACAAATTTTCGTCTGTATGTGCAGAGAAAACTCTCCCAAATGGATACTGGAAGGGGATATCAAAGGCTGCTTTGACAACATCTCCCATCAATGGTTAATAAACAATATCCCTATGGACGAGTCAGTCCTGAAACAATTCTTGAAAGCAGGATATATATTTGACCGCCACTTATTTCCAACTGAAGCAGGAACTCCACAGGGTGGTATAATATCACCAATCCTTGCTAATATGACATTGGACGGGATTGAGAAACTGCTTGCAGATAGATACCACAAAGGCAAGAATGGCAGAACAAATAAAAATCATGCTGCCAAATATAAAGTGAATTTCATCAGGTATGCGGATGATTTCATCATTACAGCAAGAACTGAGGAAATAGCTAAAGAAGTTAAAGAATTGATTAAAGGATTCCTGAAGGATAGAGGTCTTGAACTATCTGATGAGAAAACACTGATAACCCATATCGATAATGGTTTTGACTTTCTCGGATGGAACTTCAGAAAATACAATGGCACACTTCTTGTCAAACCGTGTAAGAAATCCATCGACAAAGTTACTGAAAAAATCAGTAACACAATCGATAAGGGGAAAACGTGGAAACAAGAGAAACTGATTGATGCCCTTAACCCAATAATAACAGGCTGGTCTAACTATCACCAATCTGCGGTATCCAGTGAGACATTCCATAAACTTGATTCAAGGATATGGAATATGCTTTGGCATTGGGCTAAAAGAAGACATCCTGACAAATCTAAACAGTGGATTATCAGTAAATACTGGCACTCCTCTAGGAAAAGGAACTGGGTCTTCTCAATGGGAAATAGAAGACTGAATCTTCTATCTGATACAAAGATAATCAGGCATATAAATTTGAAGTTAGATATGAACCCCTATCTTGATAAAGACTATTTTGTCTTACGAAAGATAAAACTTGGAACCAAGAAACTAACAAGTACTGCAAATAATCTATGGGACAAAGTAAATAAAATTTGGCTACCTGAAACTGAGACCATGAAAAAATAACTGCTGCCCGACATAAGGGTTATCGAATGCTTGAGCCGTATGCGGTGAAAGTCGCACGTACGGTTCTTAGAAGAGTCGGAGCGAGTAATCGCTCCCTCTTATTCGGCAAAATACGGCTTCAAGAAATTCGTTATCGTTGTCCCCTCAATTGCCATCCGTGAGGGAGTTTTAAAAAATCTTGAAATTACATTTGACCATTTTCAAAATATTTATGACAAGACCCCGGCAAACTTCGGGGTTTATGATCCAAAGAGGGTTTCCAGCCTGAGAAACTTTGCAGTTAATAACAACATCCAGATTCTGGTGATCAATATCGATTCGTTCGCCAAAGACGAGAACATAATCAACAAGCCCAATGACAAACTGACTGGCAAAAAACCTGTAGAGTTCATTCAGGCGACCCATCCCATTGTTATAGTGGATGAACCGCAGAACATGGAAACAGACCTCAGGAAAAAAGCCATTGAAAATTTGAATCCATTGTGTACTTTGCGGTATTCAGCGACCCACATCAACCGATATAACATGGTTTACAGCCTTGATCCTGTAAAAGCTTATGATCTTGGATTGGTTAAACAAATAGAAGTGGATTCCATTGTTACAGAAAACGATTTCAATGAAGCCTTTGTAAGTCTGGAAAGTGTAAATGCCACAAAAACCCGTACATCAGCAAAAATAAAGTTAGACGTGAACACAAAGGAAGGCGTAAAGCGAAAAACAGTTACGGCAAAGGTGGGGGATGACCTGTACGAACTTTCAGGTAAAAGAGAGATTTACAAAAGCGGTTATATCATTAACGGAATTGATGTTGCGGATGGCTTCATTGAACTTTCAAACGGTAAAACACTCAATAGAGGTGATGCCTTAGGCGGTCTCACCGATGAAGTGATGAAAGTTCAAATCAGAAAAACCGTAGAGGAACATTTCCAGAAAGAGAAAAAACTTAAAAGTAAAGGAATAAAGGTTCTCTCTCTATTTTTATTGACCGTGTTGCTAATTACCGTAAATACGACCCAGACGGTCAACCACAGAAGGGCAAGTTTGCAGAGTGGTTTGAAGAAGCTTATCGGGAAGTTTCTGGAAAGGAAGCTTACAAGGGATTACTTCTCTTTGAGATGGATGAAGTACATAATGGTTACTTTTCGGAGGACAATAAAGGTAAATGGAAAGATACTACAGGAAAATCAGAAGCTGATGATGATACATTTAAGCTGATTATGAAAGATAAAGAGCAGCTTCTGGATATCAACGAACCTTTACGTTTTATTTTTAGCCATTCTGCTTTACGTGAGGGCTGGGATAACCCGAATGTCTTTCAGATATGCACCTTGAACGAAACAAAATCAGAATTGAAAAAGAGGCAAGAAATCGGACGAGGATTAAGACTTCCGGTAGACATGTCAGGTAACAGAATACAGGATTCCACGATTAATCGCCTGACAGTGATTGCAAATGAATCCTACGATGACTTTGCCAGACAATTACAGAGTGAGATTGAAGAGGATTGCGGAGTATCCTTTAAGGGACGTATTAAGAGTAAACATGATAGAGAAACGGTAAAATATCGCAAAGGTTTTGAATTGGATGAAAAATTCAAAGACATCTGGGACAGAATCAAGCAGCATACATCCTATAAAGTAGAATACGATACTTCTGAATTAATAGAAAAAGCGACAAAAGCCGTTGAACAGATGCCGACAATAAAAAAGGCTTTAATAAGTACGACCAAGACCGCATTACAGTTTGATGAATTTGGTATTATAGCTAATACTAAGGCATCATCTACGACTTCGTTGGATGGAATATTCAAGATACCCGATATATTGTTCTATATTCAGGAACGAACAGAGTTGACTCGCTCAACTATTTTGGAGATTCTTAAAGGATCGGGTAGAATTGGTGATATGCTGATTAATCCTCAGCTTTTTCTGGATAATGCTATCATATCAATAAAAGATGTTCTTTACGAATTAATGATTGACGGTATCAAGTATGAGAAGATAGGTGCAAAGGAGTATGAAATGCGCTTGTTTGAGGAATATGAGATCCATATTAATGACCTTACCTTTACTATATCCAAACAGGATAAGACAATTTACAGTAACGTTATTCCTCTTGATTCAAGTGTGGAGTATGATTTTGCTAAAGAATGCGAAAGCAGGGATGATATAGAGTTCTATTTTAAACTACCATTTTGGTTTAAGATAAAAACACCAATTGGTAGCTACAATCCTGACTGGGCATTGATTAAAAAGAACGAGAAGACCGTTTATTTTGTTGCCGAAACAAAGTCAGCAGGACAAGAACTGAAATCCAGTGAAAAGAGAAAAATAAAATGTGGGCATGCTCATTTTAAAGAGTTTGATGATATCAACTTTAGGCAGGTATCTACGGTAGCGGAATTAGATTGATTCCCCTCATCCTTGTTTATGACATCTAGAGCGTGCTGATTTAAAATAGGAGGATAAGTGTGATAGGCCCTTAGTTTCAGCCTTTAGTTCTGGTTTTTACTGCTTAAAAATGTATAGGAGGTGAAATGTGACCTCCCCAATCACATTCCACTTTAGCCGTAAGTGGCATATGCTAATAATCGGGCAAGCATATTCAAACCTTTTAAACAGGCTATTTTATCCAGAACTCTTCGGATTCCTGAACTGAAAAGGAAAAAACTGCCTGTACCATTCTATTTTCACAATAACTCTGCCAACATTTGCTGATTTCTATAGTGATATATACGATGCTTTCCACTTAAAACTCATGGGAAAAATCTTTGTCGGTATTGACCTTGGATCAACCACGGTAAAGGCGGTTGCAGTAAATGGGAAGGTCATAGCCAGCGCTATTAAGCCGACAGGTGCTAATCCCAGAAAGACAGGAGAGGTGGTTCTTGAACAGGTACTTGCCGGGAGCAGGGGAGATGCCAGAAAATTGTTGCAACGGGTTACGGGAGGGTATCATTTTCTGCCGATGAAGTCGTAAGCGAGATAACGGCACATGCAAAAGGCAGTTATTCACTATTTCCCCATGCAAGGACTATCATAGACATCGGGGGTCAGGATTCAAAGATAACAAGGATCAACGGGCAGGGTAAGGTGCTGGATTTTGCAATGAACGACAAATGCGCCGCAGGCACGGGGAGATTTATTGAAAATACCGCCAGGGCGCTTGAGATATCGCTTCTTGACTTCTCGAATAAAAGTCTTGTCTCAAGGACGCCTGTGAAGATAAACAGCATGTGTACGGTATTTGCAGAGAGCGAGGTCATCTCTTTGCTGGCGCTGGGGGCTTCTCTGGAGGATATTTCTGCCGGCGTACATGATCTGTTGCAAGGCGCATCAAAGCGATGGTGGAGCGGGTTGGGGTTTCAGAAGAAGTGATTTTCACAGGTGGTGCTGCAAAAAGCATTGCAATGAGAAAAGCGCTTGAAAACAGCCTGGGGGTTAAACTTGCAGTCCCGGAGGAACCTCAGATTACGGGGGCCCTCGGGGCTGCGATAATAGCAAAAGAAGGATTATAAGGAGAATAAAAATGAGTGGTAAATCAACAACCGGAATAAGTAATGAAGAATTCTGGAGAGAGCTGGGGATCGATATTGAGAAACATGATGAACTTATGAAAGTACTGCCTGTGGTATATCAGAGTGTGTACCTTTCCCAGACCAACAGACCCAGGAACATAGCATATTTTGATAATTTTATCGCAGATATCCACGGGGCAAGACCCAGGGAAGTCTTTGAAAGAAAAAAGAACGGAGATAAGGTGATCGGGGCTTTCTGCGCCTATTTCCCCGAAGAGATCGTGCACGCAGCAGGTGCGGTGCCTCTGATCCTGTGCGGCGGGGCGGATTTTCCCGTAGCTGATGCTGAGAAGATACTGCCCAGGAATACCTGCCCGTTGATTAAATCCTCGTTTGGCTTTCGCACCTCAAGAACATGCCCGTACTTTTTATCGGCAGACCTGCTTGTAGGTGAGACCACATGCGGCGGCAAGAAGAAAATGTACGAACTGCTGAACGAATACACGCAACGAAGTAAGGCTCTTCAAAAATAAGGTCGAAGAGATAACGGGCAATAAAATCACATATGATAAACTCAAAGATTCCATAGAACGGGTGAACAGGAAACGGGATATCTTACAGAAGCTATACAATACCAGGAAAGCCAATCCGCCGCCGATCAGCGGCAAGGATGTCCTGCTGATAATGCAGCTTGCTTTCTTCGATGAAGTGGACAGATTCGTTGAAAAAACGGGGGAACTCATCAACGAGCTTGAAGATCGTATAAAACGCAAAGAGGGAGTGGTTTCCAGAGATGCGCCAAGGCTCCTGGTCTCAGGGACGCCGATGACCGTGCCAAACTGGAAACTGCATGACATCATCGAGAAAAGCGGTGCAATCGTGGTGTCTGAGGAATCATGCACCGGCACGCGCTATTTCTCGCAGCTTGTAGAGCCGGACAGCGGTTCTGTCAACACCCAGCTTAAGAACCTTGCCGGGAGGTACCTGCATATCAACTGCGCATGCTTTACACCCAATGCCGAAAGACCTGAAGATGTTGTAAGGCTTGCAAAGGAATACAAAGCTGATGGCGTGGTATATTACGTGCTCCAGTTCTGCCATGAGTTCAATATAGAGTTTGCGAAGGTAGAGCGCGCTTTAAAGGAAGAAGGAATACCTGTGATAAAGATCGAAACGGATTACAGCCAGTCAGATACGGGACAGTTGAAGACGCGGTTGGAGGCGTTCATCGAGATATTGAGGGCATCGAAAGTTAAATTGAAAAATACGGTACAGGCTGGCAGACTGCTGGCGTCCGTTAAGGTGCCAGTGGGCGCAAAGATTGTCTAATCCTCCTGTATCCAAAACTTCAACTGTTTATTTTGCCTTTTCTTTTAACAGGAATTTTAATAAATCCCTGCTAAGCCGGGTCTCTCTTCCCAGCCTGCCAAGCATATCAGGTTCGGATAAGCCTTCTGCCTTAAATTCCTGAATCCTGTCCAGTACCTCAGGTCTGATCTCGGAATATTCGTTAATATCTTTCCTGTGACCCCAGACATCGCCTTCCAGCAGCGCAATACCCTGCATATCAAGGAACATCTTGGTGGAATTTGAAACCGTCCTGATATACGAACTTGGTATATGTATGGCTTTCAGGTCAGGGCATGACCGTACCAGTGTGAAAATATCCTTGTTTGCCGGGCGGAATGCGAGATGAACTATTTTTTCACACCTGCCAAGTGAATTAATTTCTTCTTTTGAGCTAACAACCCTTATTCTCATATTATCTGACTCCCTTTAAATTTTGCTTTACCCCTACTATATAACTCTACCACATGGTATAAAAAGTTATCTAAACATTGATATTTATCAAGATGTCCGGTATACTGGTCATTTCAAAGCCTTCCCGAAGATATAACCGTCTGCCAATAACGTAACCAAAAAATTATTGAATACCATAAACGATAGATAGGCTCAGGTTAACAACCTGTTAGAAACCCTTCAAACATGCGCCCGTATATCATAAAATATGGACTGGATCTCGCATTTGCTGTTTAGCTTTGTACTTGGTGCAATCCTGTTGGAAGATACGACCCGGGAAAAGATGGCATTTGTAGCTGTCGCCAGTTTATTCCCCGATCTGGATGTACTCTGGTATCATCGCAGTGGACTGCATTCGCCTCTTGTCTTGCTTGTACTGGCACTGCTGTTTGCAGTCCGGCATCGCGCTCTTTTCGCTCCTTTACTCATTGGCTTCTGGTCGCACTCCCTCCTGGATATTTTCCTGTTCGATAATTCGAACCATACTATCCAAACTCTGGCAAACCAGGTCGTAGCGAACGAAAGCGTAGCTCAACAAATCGAGAATAACATAACGAGATATACAGCAGCCGATGGTATCATGCTCTTCTATCCTTTCAGCAGTGATAAGTTCTCCATAACCCTTGACGAGAAGAGCTATGCAATTATTGCAGGTCTTATCATAGTAATAGCTGTACTTACATTTCTATTGCTGTATTTTAAAAGAGGACGCAGGAAATAAAACTGCCTAATAAAACTTAAATACTCTTCCGACAATCATAGGAATTAGAAGTAAGGGAACCAAAAAGTGGGCCGGGTTCCCTGACCATGTAGAACCGGGGTAATCATGAACCATAACCAAACGTACAGATTGAGTACATTCTGGATCGCAGTTGGAATAACAGTGCTCGCAGTCTTATTGCTTGCAGCCGGGGCTGATGCGGCTTCCGATCAATCCGGGAACCGCGTATGGGATGAGAGCAAGAATTTAAGCACGAATTACACCTGGAATGCATACAGCTTTTCAGGGTTCTATTATAATCTCGACGATAACCTGAGTACAGAGGAACTTTCGATCAATAATATCAATCCTGCTGCAAGAGCCATCGCTGAGGGCGATATGACCTATAAAACTTCCCCGATAGAGGTCGATTTTGTTTATTCACCTTTCGGCTCATACCAGGTAATCGGATTCATGGCTGACAAGTATTTTGCAGGATATACGGGGAACAGTACTATCTCGAAAAACAAAGAAATGAGTACCATTGCAGGCGGGCAGTTACAGAGAGTGCTTTTTGACGATGAAGACCGGCGCGTTGTTACCGTGGGTGGGACGTTGACTTTACAGGACGGTTATGTACTGAAGATGAGAGAAATCGACATCGGTGCAGGTCCGGGGCAGATATTTATCGTTCTATTAAAGAATGGAGCCGAGGTTGATAGCAGTGTAGTCGCCGGTGGAGGTACCTATATCTACACAAAAAGGGTAGGGAGTGTGAGCGATCTGCCCATTATAGCGGTACATTTCGAGTCGGTATTCAGGGGCACAGAGGTAAATGCTGCATTTGTCAGGGGGGTATTCCAGATATCAGATTCTTATACTAAAGTGAGCAGCGGCGACAGGTATGGTATTATGGAAATAACCGGGGCCGGCGCTGACCAGATAACAATGAATAACAGGAACTCTATCGATCTGTCCGGGGGAAGCTCTATAGACCTGATGGGTAATCTAAAGCTCATTGTTGCCGATAACAGCAGTGTTCTTCGCTTTGCCCTGTCTGTGGAAAGGACCGGCACCTTTGATGTCAGGGGAACTATCTATCCTGTGACCAATGAGTGGACTCCCCTGAACTTTGGCCTGAATATCGGCAGCACAAGCATAGGTCTTTTTTATGACATGGATAAGGACATCGGGACTGAAAAGCTTACGGTAAACCCCAGCGGAGCATCTATCCCGGAGGGCGCGTTAGTGTATTCCACATCGCCACAGGAAATAAGTTTTGATTTTTCAGACTTCGGCTCATATCAGGTAATCGGCTTCATGGCTGATAAGTATTTTGCAGGATATACAGCGAATACCATGCCTCCGAATCCTACCACGCGTGTCGCAGAGAAGAGCGCACTTGCCCAGGGACAGCTACATAAGGTACTCATTGATGACGAGACCCAGCGTACCATTTCCGTGGGGGGCACTCTTACCCTGAAAGAAGGCTATGTCCTGAAAGCCACTGATATAGACCTGAGAGCAAGGACGATGCTGCTTACCCTGTTAAAGGATGGTAATGAGGTGGATACGACCCCCCTTTCGGCAGGTCAAACGTACGTATATACAAAGAGAGTGGGTGCCGTATCTGACCTTCCCATAATAATCGCAAGATTTGACAACGTATTCTCAGGGACAGAAGTGCAGGCTGCATTTATTAAAGGAGTGTTCCAGATATCTGAATCCATTACTTCGGTAAAAAGCGGGGACAGGTACGGGCAGATGAGAATAAGCAGCGTCAGCGCAGCAGGGATCGAGATGGATAACCCCAATTCCGTGGGTATCTCACCCGCAAGTACGGTTGACCTTATGGGTAATATCAAGTTCAGGGTAGCAGATTCCGGTGATGTCAGGTTCTATCCTGTTGTGACCGTAGTGCCAGAGATGCTGGCTAACCAGCTTATCATAGACGCTCCGACCAGAGCCACCGCCGGGGACGCGATTACGATAAAGGTTACAGCAGGCGGAGCTGCGATTGAAGGTGCATCCGTGGCTGTCGATTCGGGAATAGGGCAGACGGATATTACAGGAACTCTTAGCTATACCCTGCCTAAAACGCTTAACGGGACATATAACATAACTGCAACCAAACTGGGCTACCAGAGAGCCACCAGAACTATAGACGTGGCAGGTTTTATTGAGAACAGGCTAAGCATAGATGCGCCTGCAAAAGCCGACCAGTTCGGGACCATCACAATAAAAGTTACATTCAACGGCGCTCCTGTCAGCGGTGCAGGTGTAGCCTACGATAATGTTTCTATTGGTCAGACCGACAGCAGCGGCTCTCTGAACTACACTCTGGAAACGGGCGGAACGCATACCATATCCGCATCAAAGAGCGGTTACGTTACTGCTGCCAGGGATATTGAGGTAAGACTGCCGTTCTCCGAATTCAGGGCTCTTGACATCAATATAACCCCTCCTGTGGTCTCCACCGGGGAGACGACTGTTATAAGGTCAAACATTACGAATGCAGGCACGAAGAGAGACACCCTTCCAGTCGTGCTCATAGTTAACAGCACCGAAATTGACAACAGGTCTGTTACCCTTGCCCCTGGCGAGGTAAAAGAGGTCAATTTCACGTACAAAGCCACCCTGCCTGAGGGTAACTATAGCGTTGCGATCCTCGGACAGAGTGCGCTGTTAGAAGTGGTCAAAAAACGCCCGCAGAGGGAGTAGTAAGTATTATAACAGCGGTTGCCCTCATCTACTTGCTAGTGGGCAGGAAAACCAGACGGTTTTAAGCAATAAGCGAACTTGATGTCCAAAAAAAGACCTTATCTTATCTGTAATGTCCATAGACTTATTGCCGCATGTTTCACGTAGCGGATATTTCCACTGCACATGTTTTTACTCGAAAATTAGTGGAAAAAGCCGGCAGTGTGTTAACGGACATTACACTTAGTTAATAAATTTTTCTTATTCGGAAGTAGGGGTATTCGGAACTGTGGTTTGGGAAAGCTATTTATGTAAGTTCCTGACTATTCCAGATACTTCTGAGGATACGATGCATTTAATCATTACAGAGAAACATGATGCCGCAAAGAGGATCGCGGCTATACTGTCCGAAAAAAAGCCGGCGAAGGAGAGAATCAATGGTGTTGATGCGTATAAGTTCGACGGCAAAACGGTCATGGGCCTGTCCGGGCATATCGTGGAAGTGGATTTCCCGAAAGATTATAATAACTGGCAGAAAACGGACCTGAAAGAACTTATCCATGCCGAGGTACAGACGACGCCAACGCATGCGAACATTGTCACGGCGCTTCGGAAACTGGGTAAAGAGGCAGAGTATCTTACCATCGCAACAGACTACGACCGCGAAGGAGAGCTTATCGGCGTGGAGGCGCTCAACGTGATAAAGAAGGTAAATCCCGAAGTCCCGGCTGACAGGGTGCGCTACAGCACCATAACACCGGCAGAGATTAAAAAAGCCTTTGCATCCCCGGCAAATATCGATTTTAACCTTGCAGCGGCAGGCGAATCACGCCAGGTCATCGATTTGATATGGGGGGCTGTGCTTACCCGCTTTGTCTCGCTGAGTTCGGGAAGGCTCGGGGATAAGTTCCTCTCTGTTGGCAGGGTACAGTCGCCCACGCTTGCTATAATAGTGAACCGGGAGAAAGAGAGGGATGTTTTCGTGCCTGTGCCGTACTGGGAACTCTTCGCCACCCTGGTGAACGGGGGAGAATTCGAGGCGCAGCATAAAAAAGGGCGGTTCCTGGATAAGAACGAGGCAGAGCAGATAAAGGCGAAGCTCGGGAGTACAGGCACAGTAAAAAGCATCGTGCTTGGAAAAAGAAATGAGAAGCCTCCCATACCCTTCAATACTACGGAATTTCTCAGGGCTGCAAGCTCTATCGGGATATCAGCGGCAAATGCCATGCGTATAGCGGAATTCCTTTATGTTAACGGGTATATCTCGTACCCGCGTACCGATAATACTGTTTATCCTGCCACTCTTGACACGAAAGATATTATTGCCTCCTTTTTAAACACTGAGTTCCACGCGTATTCGCAAAAACTGCTCTCAGGGAAGCTTGAGCCCACAAGAGGCAAAAAAGAGACCACTGACCACCCGCCTATCCATCCTGCGACGCCGGCTAAACGAAGCCAGCTCAAGGACGATGAATGGAAAATATACGAGCTTGTGGTAAGGCGGTTTTTTGCGACGTTCGCGGGCGAGACGCAGTGGGAGACCATGGCTGTGACGGTGGATATCAGCGGTGAGGAGTTCGGGGCTAATGGCGCAAGGCTGGTGGAGCCGGGCTGGAGATGGTACTACTCATATAATGTGCCTGAGGACAGGATACTTCCGCAGCTCCGGGAAGGGCAGGTACTTACTGTAAAAGAAGTGAATCTTATAGGGAAAGAGACGCAGCCCCCGTCAAGATACGGTCAGGGACACCTGATAAAGATAATGGAGGACATGGGAATAGGGACAAAATCAACACGCCACGAAATAATATCCAAGCTCTACTCCAGGGCTTACGTGGTGGGCAATCCGCTTCAGCCGACAAAGACCGCCTATGCTGTGATAGAGGCGCTGGAGAAGTATGCAAATACCATCACAAAACCTGAGATGACGAGCAAGCTTGAGCAGGATATGGATGAAATATCCGAGGGAAAGATCACTGAGGAATATGTGGTCAATGAATCAAAGGATATGCTTGAGGAGGTATTCAGTGACCTGTTCAAGAATAAAGAACTTATAAGTGAGTCCCTTAAGAACGGTTTATATGAAGACCGCATTATAGGGACATGTAAGAAGTGCTCATCCGACCTGATAATACGGAAATCCAGGAAAGGTTCAAGGTTTATTGGGTGCTCATCGTACCCGAAATGCGATTTTATCCTGCCATTGCCTAAAAGCGGACAGATAGTGATCACGGATAAACAGTGCGAAGACCATGGTCTTATTTTATCAAAATAATAAACAAAGGGAAGCGGCCCTGGGATATTGGATGCCCCCATTGCAATTTCATAGAATGGCAAAAGAAGCTTGAAGTGGAAAAGAATAACCCGGGGAAAGAATCAAACAAAGAGAAAAAAGATAATCAGGGGAACGAAAAATAAGAACTATTTTCTTGGGATTAGCGAAACGACCCTTTTTTTAGGGACCCTGTAAGCCCATCTGCTGAAACTGTTTATATATAGTATCTCTCCGTTACGTTTCTTTTCGATATACTGGATATTCCCTTTCTGTACTTCGCCCGACTCGAGCTTAAATTTTACAACGTCTCCAATAGAGTATTTCATGCATAATCACCATTATGATTATCAGCATTAATCAATAATGGTACATGTATATAAAGTTATCGATTTATTATGTCAATTAAACATGTAAGATTAAAGGTAAATATCCTTATTTGCGTTTCCTGACTATTATCCTGAAAACGTTGCCTCCATCCTCGATTTTTACGACTTCCTGCTCGTGGATATGGCTCCATTTAGGTATTGTTTCTTTTGCTGTCGGGTCATCCGTGATAATTTCGAGTTCCTCGCCAGGTTTCATCTCAGACATCTTTTTCTTTGCATAGAACAGCGGCAAGGGGCACACCTTACCTCTGACGTCAAGTTTTTCCATGTTTATGTAATTGTTTTTGATGATATTTCAATTTTATCCGTCAGACTTGCCTGCAAAGTTTAGTTAATATTTTTAAAAGCCCTTCGTCCTTTGCCTTTTTGTCCAAATAATCGAAGTCTATTCTGCTATAAAATAATATCTAAGCATATAATGCGCCTGTTTGCAGTCTGTGTCCGATTTCCATTCACTGCAAGCTGCCAGGCGGTCAATTATCAAATCCTCAATCCCAATTACATATAGTTTTAGATTGCCGACCTTTATTGTCGTGACTTTATCCCTGTTTCCCGCTAAATGGTCTCCCGGTACTTCCACATAAATACTAATTTGTTCATTAATCCAGTATAAGGTCTATGTCGTAACTTGGAAATATTCCTTCCGTATAAAAATCTACAGCGGACCCTCCAACAACAATAGGACGTGTATTCCTTTTCTCAGCCTCCTGTGTTAGAAGGGACATGAAATACGCTTTTTTATCTACAAGGTTCTCTATGGCCGCTATTTTTTTTAGTTCTTCTAACATATCGTCCTTTCCATCTCTCTTTTGTTAACCCACCGTACTTTTCCTTTTTTGATGTTGCGTTCTATGTTAGCTTTCATCAGATTGTATAAGCCGATTGTCTCATCTTCATCCCTTGGCTTGCGTCTGATAATCTTACTATCCAAAGGACTGATTAACAAACTACCCTCAGTTAAATTTATGTCTACTACTTCCGGCATACCCATCTCTTGCAGCATATATCGCGGGATTATTATCCCCATGCTGTTTCCGACTTTCCTGATTTTTTGTTTCATGTTATAACATTGTTATTACTTTTATGGTATATATGTTTTTGCTGCGACTGATTCTGTTAAGTTAAGGTGTATGAGGTACACGTTTAAACACTTAACTTTAAAGATAGTTGAAATACATTGGTAAGCAAACTATGATAAAAAATTCTAAGAAAAGAAATAATACCGAATTTGCAATACTGGCTTCTGCATCACCCTCGTTGTCACCAAAACATCCTGTTGTGGTGAATCTTCAACTTGATTATTGGATTGATGCCGTCAATGAGTATAAGAAGATAAAAGAAAATAACAATCCGAATTTATCTTATATGATTAAAACGGTGAATCTCTTGGGAAGTAGTCTTAGCAACCTGTTTGGAGCAAATTACCATACAATAAATAAAAGAAAAGAAACGCCGTCATTAAAAATACTGGTTGAGAAAGCAGGACTAAAAACCGATTCTCGTGATTTATATGAACGATTTTTACGGTTTAATCAATTTTATAATGATGTGGCAAAACACTTTAGTTCAATTAAAATTGACAAGGCTAAAGATTTAGATATGAATAATCTAAAAGAATATATGGAGATTACAAGGGACGTATGGATATGGTATTTTAGTAAATTTTACTATAATATCCCAGATGAGCAATTATCCCATTTTAAAATTGCTTTTTAATCTTCCAACTCCTAAAATTTTGTTAAACCTTTCGCCTCCAATCTTTTTCCTTATACATGCCTCTATTGAAGGTTTTGTCAGATATACGGTTGATTTTTAGATCAAGAATTAAAAAGAAAAAAAGATTTAAACTTATTTGCCTTGCAAAGCTACAAAGTTTATTAACTTACGGAAGAGCTTGTATCACTGCAAACAACACATATAGAAGTATTACACAAGTAATTATTTCTACAATTATTTGACTTGGGTTCATAATAGCCTCCTTTTTATGTCTCCACAATGCTCAGTTCAGAAAGACAGCAAAAGCTAAACCAAAAGCTATTTACCAACAAAAACCATAACAAGTATTGGATATTTATTAGGTTATGCTGGCAAACTCTTTATTGGGTTTGCTAAGCATCTCTTAAATGACACATTTTATCGTTCTTGCCTTATTTCACCTCATGATGTAAATATGCTTTATCAGATATAAAGCTAATGTAATGAATATTAAAAAGAAAATATAATTATTATAATTATGCTCATTTGTGAAATTGAATTTTATCTTAATCTTCTAATTCCTCAAATTGTGTCAATCTTCTAGTACGGTTTAATTTATAGATATCTAATGATATATTTTGAATATTCTTTATCACATCTATAAATTTAAAATAGAGAAAGCAAGCAATAAGCATAAATAAGCTTGAGTTAATATTGAGGAAACGGTGTGATTTAATGCCCATATTGAAACTTGCATCAGAATTTTTTAATCATGATGCACAAGCTGGCGGATTTTTCCCAGAAACACATATAAACCATACGTTTGATGTAGAAAAATTCATTCAGCAAAGAGGAAAAAATACTGTAGTAGAAGGTATTAGGGGTACAGGGAAAACACACATTTTGAGAATGATAGGTAATAATTACCTGCAGAATTTCGAAAAATATAAAGTATTACCCATATACATGTCACTTGCATCTTTATCTCAATGGGACAAAGATATTTCACGATTTAGAATCCAATTATATGCTGGAATAGTTTTAGAGGCAATAAATAAAATAGAGAATAACAAAAAAAATTTTTAGTTTTGTTGAGAACGAAAAAACAAATTCTGCTTTAGACTTTTTGAAGAGACTTTTTGGGATAAAGAGTAATAAAGACTTTGACTCGACGATAAAGGACATAAAACAACTTAACGATTTGTTGCTGCATAAACTTACATATTCTCCTCAAAATATTACTATAAGAACATTAGAAACAGAAAAACAAGGAATTTCTACTAACGTGGGACTTGAATCTGCAGGAGTTTCTGCAGCGGTTTCAAGCGACCAAGAGATAGAAAAGAAAGCCGAATTAGTCGGAGTTACGCTTTCTCATGAGAATGCTGCAGAATTTATACGGGAGTTCTTCAAACAGTTAAAAATCATGCTTGGTTTATCATATTCTTTAGTCTTAATAGATGAATGTTCTGAAGCAAGTAAAGAAGGTCAAATAGAAGTATTCAGATTATTAAAGCTGATAAGAGGGGCTGCAGGGGCAGATATTCAACAAAACTATCTATACTTCGTTGCTGCAGTATATCCCCCAGAAGCTACTTATTACCCTTCAAAATTGCATGGTGATTCATTTAATTTTGAATTAGGAAACGATGCTTCAGTGGATTACTTACAGCTTGATGAAAATTTAGAAGAGTACGAGTCTTTTTTTTCTGCATTAACCGAAAAAAGACTTCGATATTTGGGTGGAAATGGGTTTGGTGTTGGTGGTAGAGGCACTATAGATGATATTTTTGATTCTGATAAAGCATTTACTATCGCAGCATATACAGCAAATGGCATTCCAAGAAGATATATTGAGATTTTAAAACAAGCGTATGATAATTTGCATCAAAGAGCTATAGGTATAAAAGAACAAGGCCAGATCATTAAAATATCGGTTAGAGATATTGAATCTGCAGTCCAGACGGTTGTATCAAATAACATTTTAGTTCAAAACAAATTGACTGATAAAGAGTTTAAACTTCTCGATGAGCTTGTAAACAAATTAGGAAGGAGAAACAGAAAACAAGAAACAGAGAATAAAGGCAAAGAGAAACCAGTTCCAGCTATAGTATATTTCACTATGTCCCGTTCTCAAATATTAGAAATATCAAACCTGATAACACAGGGCGCAATTCATGATAAAGGGAGAACAAGAGTTAGAAAATTCTATAGGGACGAAGCATTGCAGGGTGAATTAATGAGTCTTGATTTGGCTGTTGCTTTTCATAATGGTGCAATAAATAAAACTCGAGCTGCGGAAATATTCAAAAAAGACCTTAAAGAAAATGCTAAAAGCGGATATGAGTGGTGCTCTGATTTTAATTTATCAAAATTTAAAGCACTTAAAAAAAGCGATACTGCAGTATAACCTTTTACCACTTACAGACTTAACAGAGATGCTGCGACTGTACGTTCCACTTGAAGTCTAAAAAATCAAGGATTCAGGTACAAAGCTCACATACATTAACCGGACTACTAGCAGAGGTTCATGCTTAAGTAATACAAGGGAAATGGATGGGTATGCATACTTCAGGAAAGAATAGCATATTCATCAGGCAGAAAGCGTATTTTGCAATTATGCGCTTGCTGAATTCAGCTATCGGTGAGGGGAAATACCCCGACCTTCTCCTCGGCGGGCTTTTTAAAAGCGAAGAGTTCTCATCTGCTGAAAAAGCAATTATCGTGGAGATCGGTTATGGGATACTGCGGCATATGGGGAGGATAGATTATATTATTGAAAACGCATCAAGAGCCGCTATCTCCAGGGTTGGTTTAAATACACTCAACATACTCCGGCTCTGCACATATCAGGCTGTGTTCATGGACGCATCACCTGCTGGTATAATAAATAACGCTGTAGCTCTTTCATCACTGGAAAAAGAGAGTGGCGGCTTTGTAAAACGGACGGTTGAAGGGATACTGAGAAATAAAGAAGTTATCTACCCGGATAAAGAAAAAGCTCCTCTGGAGTATATATCAATATACCATTCGCATCCCCGCTGGATCGTAGAAAAGTGGTTCAGGGAACTCAATGATGTTCGGGCTGTTGGAGCGCTTTGCAGCACCAATAACCTCGACCCTCCACTTACGATAAGGACAAATCCCCTGAAAACAGATCGTGAGCCTCTCCAAAGGTTGCTGCAGGATGAAGGCTACGGCTCGTCCCCGACAGCCTTTTCACCCTGCGGGCTGGTCGTTGATAAAAAAGAGGATATATTCAAAACCGGTGCGTTCAAAAGCGGGCTTTTTGAGGTGCAGGATGAAGGCAGCCAGCTTATTACCATGCTTACAGGGGCAAAACCCGGCGGGTATGTGGTCGATGCATGCGCTGGTAACGGTGGCAAATCCCTGTTTCTTTCAGAACTGATGAAAACACGTGGGATTATACTGGCTATGGACACCCATGCAGGAAAACTCGCAAATCTCAGGAGGCGGGCAGGCAGGAGCGGCGCTTCAAATATTCATACTATGACCCCCGAAGACGCAAAATTAAAGCAGCTTAAAGGCACCGCAGATTGCGTGTTCATCGACGCCCCATGCTCCGGGATGGGCGTGTTCAGGAGGAACCCGGATTCGAAATGGCGGTTGACAGAACGGGATATTTCGGAGCTTGCAGAGAAGCAGAAAGAGATTCTCAGGGAATACAGCGAACTTGTAAAACCAGGAGGGCGGCTGGTCTATGCAACCTGCACGATAAGCAGGGAGGAGAATGAGGGAGTCGTAAGAGCTTTCCTTGAGGAGAATGAGGAGTTTTGCCTTGTCCCTGTGATAGAAGTAAACCCGGAATTATTCAGCAAATTCATGACAGAGAAGGGGTTTTTCAGGTCGCTGCCGCATGTTCATGGGACAGATGGGTTTTTCGGGGCTGTGATGAGGCGGAAATAAATGGCTGAATCAGACTGATCTGGCTCAATAAATCATCTCCCCCCTTATGAACGCCGCCGACCTTGCATCCTTCGGCGCTGTAAAAATGCCGTCTTTTCTGTTCACCTCTATCAATTCCCCGTTCAACAGTATGCCCACCCTGTCTGCAATGCGCTTTACCTGGTAGATGTTATGCGTCGCGATAACTATGGTCGTACCGCGCTCGCTCCGTATCTGTTCGATGATCTCCTCTATCTTTGCCACATTCGCAGGGTCAAGGTTCGCGGTCGGCTCATCAAGAAGAAGGATATCGGGGTCGTAAACTATCGCCCGCGCAAAAGCCATGCGCTGTGCCTCCCCGCCTGAGAGTGTCCTGGCTTTTTGAAGCTCTTTGCCCGGAAGCCCCACTATATTTAACGCATTCATCACTTTTTCTTTAATTGTATTTTTATCTGCACCGCGTACTTCCAGCCCGTAAGCCACGTTGCTGAACACAGAGGTATTGAAAATGGCTGGCGTCTGGAAAAGCATCGACATCCTGCGCCGGGTGTCGATTTCGTGGCAGCGGTGAATCCCGTTGAATACAAGTTTCCCATCCGAAGGCGTCTCTAAAAAGTTTAATATCCGAAGCAGTGTTGTCTTCCCCATCCCGCTCGGTCCGATGAGGGCAAATATTTCACCCCGGTTAATCACCAGGCTTACGTTTTTTAATACTTCCTTGTTTCCAAAGGATTTACAGAGGCTCTGTATCCTGATCAATTCCTCAGCCATTTCAATCCCTCCTCTGGAAGAAGTTAACCAGGATATTAACCGAAAGGACAAGGGAAATAAGAATAATCCCAAGGGCAATAGATGTGGATATATCGCCTTTGCTTGTTTCTGATGTAATCGCAGTCGTTAGCGTGCGCGTGTAAGATGCCCCTTCACCTATTCCACCCACGCTGCCCGTATAGGCGATATTGCCGCCCACGATAAGTATGGCGCCCACCTCCGCAAGCGCCCTTCCGAGACCTGCTAATATCGCTGTGATGATGCCGAATCTTGCCTCTCTTAAAATCGCGAACGCAGCGTCTTTTTTGCTACCTCCGAGAGTATAAACTGTTTCGACTATCGGCTGCGGGACTGCTTTTATTGCAGCAAGCGAGATGCCGGAAATTACAGGCGTGATAAGAATATACTGGGCTAAAATCATGGCTTTTTGGGTATAAATCATATTCAGTAGCCCAAGAGGACCGGCAGGCACGAACGTCACGAAAACAAAAAGCCCAACAAAGACCGAGGGCAGACCCATGCCTGTATTGATAAGTGTGATCAGCGCCTGCTTGCCACGGAAGTTCAGGAAGGTGATAGCGAATGCAAGAGGTATGGCAGTAAGGGTTGCAAGGATAGTGGCAGTGCCAGATACTTTTATCGAGATGCCTGTTATGCTCAGGATATAGGGGTTCAAGCTGAATATCAGCTCAAAAGCCCTGATAATCCCCTGCAACAGGAAGTCTGCACTGCTCATTGCTCCTTAATACCTGCGGCTGGCACGAAAAGCCCTTCTCCGTATTTATCCTTGCCATAGTTTCCAATAATATCCTGTCCCTGCGGAGATGTCACATAGTTAATATACTTCATTGCTAGTTCGTATTTCACATTCGGGAACTTGGCAGGGTTCACAGCCATGACATGGTAGGGGTTGAAAAGATACTTCTGGTCAGATTCGAAAAGGATTCCCAGTTTTATTTTATCCTTCATTGCAAGGTATGTTCCCCGGTCAGAGAGGGTATAGCCTCCTTTGATATCGGCAGTAGTGATAGTCTCGCCCATTCCTTTGCCCACGGATTGATACCATGTTCCGGATGGCGTGATATTTGCAGCCTTCCAGATGGATTTTTCCATCTTATCCGTGCCCGAGTCGTCGCCGCGCGATATGAAGGGAGACTGTTTTTCGGCTATTCTGCTGAAAGCATCCGTAGCATTGCTAGCATTCTTTATTCCCGCCGGATCATTTTCATGCCCAATGATTACGAAATAATTGTACATCATGTAGGTGCGGTTTATGAAACTCCCGTTAGCCACTGCTTTTAATTCAGCCTGGACTGCATGTACCATTACCACGTCCGCTGCTCCGAGTTCGCCTGTGGCTATCGCCTTGCCCGTCCCTTCACATACCGTCAATATTTTTACGTTATTTTCTTTCTCGAACTTCTTGTTCAGCACGTCAAGCAATCCGGTGTCGCAGGTAGAAGTTGTCGTAGCCAGGTACAACTCCTGCGGAGCGGATGATGCGTCTCCGGTCTGTGCCTGCCGGACACAGCCAGCAAATAGCGATATTAAGATCGAAACCAGGATTATTTTTGCGAAAAGGTTTTTCATATAACTACCTTATGTTCATCCAAACATAACGCATGTTAATAAAAGTTTCGAAAAGAGTGCATCTTCAGACATAGCTCTTACGAAAATGTTAAACTGAATCCAGTGAAACCAATAAATAAGAAAATTTTTTTCTCTTTTTATATCGGCCTTTATTATGGAGTTATACTCATATATTTCTGCAATGAATCGAAGTAATTGGAATCAATGCTATAATTTGTGTACCGGCCATTTGTATCAGCTTTAACGATCCCCTGCTCTTTCAGATGTTTAATATGCTGAGTAATTGTGGGTGCAGAAACTCCGATTTGTTCTGCAAGGGTTTTATGATTTATGCTTTGATTATTGAGAATTTCTAAAATGATCTTTCTATGTACATCATTTTTCAGCACAGAAATTACAGTCTGTTCTTCCTTTGTATAAGTTGAATTGTTCAAAAAATAGCGGAGTTTTCCATTTGTTTTGTTAGATTCTATCATTTTTTCTGTTTTCATAATTTCCAGGTGATATCCTACAGTTCCTTTGTTAAGTTCAGTTCTTTTAATAATTTCTCTGAAATAAATGCCGGGATGTTCTTTTATGAAATTATAAATTTTTAGCCTTATTGAGTTATCAAGTATGTTTTCTCTGGCGATTTTTTTATACCCCAGATAAGGAAGTAATTTTATAGATAGCAGAGACTCCAGCGGCATGGCTGTTAATTGCGGAAATACTAATAATATGAGGTAGAGCCAGTAGGGTATTGGATCGACCTCCTTAACATTTTCACCGTACACTGATGCGCCGGGCTCTTTGCTTATTGATGGTCTGACAGTATAATCAGTAGCAGCTGCTGGAGGTGCCAGAAATATTAAAAATAAAATAAAGATAATAAGGAAACTTACTACTTTAGTTAATCTAGTAGTGCTGGTACACGTCAAGGTAGTAAGTTCTTTGTGTGGCAACGCGTTCCCCATAAACATCAAACGTCCATGCACCTTGTTCTACGTAACCACTGTTAGGTATGATGTCTATATGAATCTTGCCATCTATTACCCCGTCATCTATATCGTGATATGTTCCGACTTTAGCCCAGCCTGGTGTATAAACTGTTAGTGCCAGTGAGTCGCTTGAAGATATCCAGTCAAGATTTACCTCCAGCCATCTTACCCCACTTCCAATATTAAACTGATGTCTGATAGTTTGTCCCTGTATAATGGAGTTGCTCACCGTAAGGGGAGTAATGACATTAAGGGGATTAATGGCATCTGCCGATGTGTTACCTCCCGATGCATTCCCTATAGAAGGACGCACCTTATATCCATTTGTATTCTCTGCCGATACTACCGGTGTAGCCAGCAATGCTACAACCAAAAATACTGTCCATACCCATAGTGGTACTTTCACCTAATATCACCCTGCGGGTATAATAAAAGAGGTAGGTTATATCTTTTCTGGGACAATCGCCTAACCTTCATGTCCACAGACCTCCTGCAGTAGCACCCAATGAAACTCCTGAGTAATTCCATACTTCCAGTGGACTTCGATAATTAAGCCTAGTCACATAAGTAATATTATAATATAATCCCATAGTTGATTCCTATGGGTAGAAAAGTAAGTATCGAACTTTCTTAAAAAGGAAAAAATGAACTACAAATG
>NZ_FZMP01000141.1 GCF_900196725.1 Candidatus Methanoperedens nitratireducens
TCTGAGTTCAAGTAATAAGTGCAACACAAGATAGTAAGAACAAGGGAAGTTTCCTTCCCTTGTTTGGCTGAGAAGCTCAATCTTTGTGTTGCTTATGACAAAAAAATATAAACACCTACAGCCGGAACAAAGATATCAAATAGAATGTCTATTAACGGCCGAACATTCGATCACAGAAATTGCTGATATTCTGAAAGTTAACAAGAGTACGATCAGCAGAGAGATCAAGCGAAATACCAATAAAAGAGGACAGCATGCTCAAATCTATATTGCCTCCAAGGCCGAGAGCTGGACCCGTGAACGCCATCGCCTTAAGCCCAAGCATATACGATTCACAGAAGATATGAAAGCTTATGCCCGCAAGGGGTTAAAACAGGAAAAGCTAAGTCCCGAATTGATATGGGCAAATGGGAAAAAGGAATTCGGGGACTTTGTGAGTCACGAGACGATTTACCAATGGATATGGAGTGGCAAAAAAAGCAACCGCAGGGATCGGAGAGAGGATAAAATGCTACACCGGGAACTTAAACACTTTGGTCGCAGAAGAAAACGGAGGAATCAAAACGAAAATCGGGGTCTTATCAAGGACCGCACAAGTATTGATAAACGCCCGGCAATTATCAACCAACGCAAGCGGATTGGAGATAAGGAAGTGGATTTGGTGCTGGGTAAAAACAGACAGCCAGGATTGCTGATCGTAACCGATCGCAAATTACGAATGAACTGGTTGGAAAAGATAACAAGTAAGGATGCGAAATACATAGAGCGAAAATTGAAGAAGATCATCAACCGCTGCTTGCACCCGGTGAAAAGTATTACCTTTGATAACGATTTGGCCTTCGCACGACATTACAGGATAAAGGAAGATCTGAAAATACCAACTTACTTTACTCACCCGTATACGTCTCAGGAAAAAGGAACCGTTGAAAACAGAATTGGAGTGATTCGTCGGTTCTTTCCAAAAAAGACTGACTTCTCTAAAGTAACTGCCGCTGATGTCAGGGAAGTTGAAAG
>NZ_FZMP01000157.1 GCF_900196725.1 Candidatus Methanoperedens nitratireducens
GTTTAACCAGAAAATAATAAAAAGTCTCATCCTCAGCCTCCAAAACATCTTTTGTGATATTAGTAAGATAGACATGATACTTTTCATCATCTTCATTAAAAACCGCTACCAATCGGAACTGCTCAGTATCCATTCTTGTCTTACTTTTGCCATTATAATTGGGTCTTTTGAATGAGACCTCAACTTCAACATCGAGTATCTGTCGTTTTAATTTTGGTAGAATTTCACTGATATACTTCCCCTTCACATCAATACTATTCCCTCGACACGCATTATTCAAATCCATGATGAGAGGATCGGCATTTTCCTTTAATCTGGACACGAAGTATCCACCATTCTCTTTGATTTTAGCAAATACCAAATGTTTGTAGAAATCAAGATCAATAAGAAGAATTCTATCTTTTATCCATGGACCTATTCGCAAAGTCTTCAATTCGTTTGTACTTTCAGGATTAATACTGATGCTTTTTGGACTGTTTGCCACCGCACTTACCAACAAACTTACTTTAACGCCAGCTGCTACTGTTCTGGAACGTGCTGCCGGGAATTTCCTGGCAAGAGACTTATGCAATCTGATTATTGTGCTGTCCTGTATCAATACATCCTGGAATTTAGCGATTTTTTCGTTCAGAACTTTGGTTTGTTCCAGTGCAAGCTGTTCTATCCCGTGAGTCACGCATAGTTTCAGAAATGCGGCAAGTTCTGGTGTGAATCTATCATACCAGTTGCTGTCGCTCAGTTTTTTATTGGAAAACTTTTCATAATTCCGTTTGATAAAAGCGAGATTTCTTGCAAGGCGAACACCATAACTATTGACAAGAACCCAAAACATTTCTATTGCTGTTACTTTCCTCTCTCGTTTTATGAGTCCAGTTTCTTTTGCTGCTTGTTCCAGCCAATCTGTTGGGTAAAAAGCATAAAGGTTTTTTTCGATTACATCCGGTTCATATGGTGGGATTTCTGTTTTGGGTTCTTTGGTCTTTTTCATATTCCTGGTCCTCTTTTTAATTTTAATACAGTAAAATTAGAATTTTTATGTAATATATGCATGATAAGAGGATAAACGCTTCGCTATCTAACGATTGTTTCAACTGGAGACTCAAAAAATCGTAACGAAAATCAGAGATTGCTAAATCTTTATTGATAAGAAATCCTTAACCGATGACCAATGTTAAAGAATATAGTAACAGCATTGTGGTTTTTGCTAAATTTGCGGTGAATGGAAGAAGAATTCCATGGAACTCAAATATTATCGAGCGACTGATGGGTGAAATAGCAAAACGAACTAAACACAAATGGATGAGATGGACTACGAGAGGTCTGGAAACTATCATCAACATCATTCTTGTGAGATATTGCTCTGAAAAAAATTGGCACCAGTATGATTTTGGGGCACTAAGAAATTATATGCCAAATTATTTTTAGCATTTTATTTAAATTATCATCTACCCACGATTGATGATTCTTCTTAACTTTCTGCCCAACAATTCCCATAAGGTTTTCAATGTGATTGTTATTGTCTGGGATGGTTATGTCTCTCATCGCTAATTCTGCGAATAATGTTACTTTCTCATAAGTTCTGAAA
>NZ_FZMP01000011.1 GCF_900196725.1 Candidatus Methanoperedens nitratireducens
AATGAAGTTCGGGGGATGGTATGAAAACCCGGGTAAAAATATCGGCATGTCTCACGCATTTTCTCTGATCCTTGTAGCTATGCTTGTTCTTTTCTTTGTGTATCCGAGCCTTGTAATGACTGCTATTGGCACCGCGAATTCGCCCCCGCAATCGCGTTATGTAGTCGTGGACCCTTCAGGCGGTTATGATCTGTGGATGGAAGCTCTTAACTGGATGCGCTACAATACGCCTGACCCGAAGCTGGACTATCTTGCAACTTATGAACAACCCAAAAACGGCACGTACCCGTATCCGGAGAGTGCTTACGGGGTCATGAGCTGGTGGGACTATGGACATATTATTACATACTGGGCGCACAGGATACCCAATGCCAATCCATTCCAGGCAGGTATCGGTGGAGGAAAGACACATGCGCCCGGAGCTTCTACTTTCCTGACCGCAAAGAGCGAGGAAGAAGCGAATAAAGTGCTTGATGCCCTGGGAATAAATGGAAAACCCGGCGCCCGGTACATAGTGAGTAACAGTTACATGGCATATAGCATCCAGCCTATATTCGCCATCTGGAACGACGAAGAAAATGTAGCATACGACCCGGTTTTATTGGGCCAAAATGTAAGACCTGACCCCATGAGTTATTACGAGTCCGTTGCGTATACAAATCAGGAACCCTTCCTCATTCCTGGATTGAAATCTTTTACAAGCATGGAAGGGAAATTACATATCCTTGATGGCAACAGCTTAAAACAGTACAGGCTGGTACATGAAACTCCAATAAATCCAAACACAGAGGGAGGCAATCGGGAGATGTTCAGTAAAAATGTTTATAATATCTTGTACGGAGGCAATATCCCGGTTGAGAACTCAGGGGTTGTAAAGATTTTCGAATATGTAAAAGGCGCAAAAATCACAGGAAGAGCGCCGCCAAATACTATGGTTACACTGACGAATACTATTAAAACAAACATTGGAAGAACTGTCCGGTATTCCCAGAACACTTCATCAGACGGAACATATGAATTTACAGTGCCCTATTCCACAGGGGAACCGATCGCAGGACAAACGATTTTCGATACCAAGCCGGCAGGCCCTTATACAGTGACCGCAGGCAATATCTCAAAGCCTGTTGATGTCAGAGAAGAGGATGTACTTAATGGCGGCACTGTGACCCTGGATTTGATATAGAGGCTAACTTGAAGGAATATGGATAACTCCCAGATGACTACTGCATCCCGCTCTCGATCTCTTCCAGCATCTTCGAAGTTATTTCATGGTTTATAAAAAGCTCATGTAACTCCTCAAGTGCCCTGTTCCTTGCATATGTATCTACGTTCCATTTTACATCAGGATACCTGACCTCTTTCAGGATCAAGCCGTGCGAATCCAGTGGCGGAAGGCTCTCACTCAAAGTTGTATCCAGCATTTTGCCAAGCCATTCCTTATCCCTTTCTCCCTTTCCTATCAATTTCAGGGCAGTTGCGATTTTCCTGACCATGTGCCACAAAAACCTGTTCGCTGCGATATCAATATAGATCCATCCGTCCTGTTCCCGGACTGAAACGCTTCTTACATCACATATTGTCGATTTGCCTTTTTCAATATTCACGAAGTTCCTGAAATCATGCGTACCCGGGAAAATCGATACTGCATCTTTTATTTTAGCAATATCAAGCCCTTTGCCCCAGAGCATGTACCTGTACCCCCTCTCAATCGCGGATTTTCTTGCATTGAAATCAGCCTCTACCTGCGCCCATGCGTACGCCCATATCCTCTCAAGCTGGCTGTTGAGCGCACGGGGCATCGATGCGTCAGGAGCATCAGTATCAAAAGCTATCACCTGGCACAGGGCATGTACGCCTCTGTCTGTCCTTCCCGCGGCAGAATACCTTGCTTTTGATGGGTTTTTGACCGCACCCAGGTCCCGCAGCGCCTTGAGTATTTTTCCCTCTATTGTTGGCACGCCCGGCTGTATCTGGTAGCCGTAGTATTCAGTGCCAAGATAAGCCAGTTTGAGTGCAAGTCTCATTTACGCCTTCTCCAGGAAAGCTGTTATAAGCTGGTTCCCTCTCTCAGCAAGGTCGGTTATTTCTATACTGTGAAAGCCTGCGCCCTCCAGCCATTCCCTGTACTGTGCCTCGGTCCATGTACCGCCGCCTTCGGTATTTGCCAGCATGTTCACCGCGAACATCTCCGCATCCGGGCTTCTTCCGCGCACGAAGTCCTCTATGGCTACCAGTCCGCCTTTTCTCAGGAGGTTCGTTACGTTCTTTATAAGTCTCTTATTCTCTTCTTCAGAATAGATGTGACATATGTTGCCCATGAAAACGATATCGAATGATAATCCCCCGAACTCCTTCACGAATTCATCTCTGGTAAAATCCCCTTTCTTCAACGTAAGGTTCTTGATGTCTTTTAACCTGAATTCCGTACTGACATAATCTATGGTCTGCGGCAGATCATATAGAACAGCATCAAGACCCCTGTTTACGAAAGCTTTTGCATATTTACCGGGTCCTCCTCCCAGGTCAAGTGCGCTCTTTGCCTCCTTCATTCTTCCAAGACAATGGCTTACCACCTCTTCTACGAACGAATCAGGCTTGGATGCCATGGCGTGCATAAAGGATGCCACATCCTTCGAGGTTTCCCTCTCTGGTTTTTGCCCTTTGATTATTTCAGGGAGGGCAAGCCAGGCTTCCAGAATATTCAGGAGATGGGGGAGATAGTCCCCAACGTAGTCATCGCCGTGTTCTATGAAGAGGGGACGCGCCTTATCCGCTAAACTGTACTTATCATTTCTCCTGTTCACATATCCGAGACGACAGAGCGCTTCAAGAACAATGAATAGAGCCCTCTCATCTGCTTTGAGCTTATGTTTCAGGGTTGCTATATCCGTTTCCTCTGTCAGAGCCGGAAAGAGCCCTGCTTTTTGCGCTGCGCCGAGTAAAACAAGTTTGCGTGCATCTTCGCCCGCCTGTTCAAAATCGAATTGATCTTCAGACGACATTTTACCTCTTTCACAAAGATGTTCTCAAAACTATTAAGTGTATGAGTTATCAAATATGTGTTGTATTGAGCAATAAGGGGAGATGAATGTGGACTATAACGAGAATTCGGTAATAACTAACAAAAAAACACGGCGCAGCGTCAGGGACTATCTTAATAAACCAGTACCTGAAGAGATAATCAATAAGATAATAGACGCAGGCAGGTATGCACCGTCAGGTTTCAATCTTCAGCCGTGGCGCTTCGTAGTTGTAGAGAACCCGGCGATATTAGAGCGGCTCTCAGACTACGCCAAGCCTGTTCTTATGAAAAATCTCTCAGGCAGGACAGACGCCTTTGCGATAAGCCATCTGGAGAGGCTGGAAGACAGGAATTATAACATATTCTACAATGCGCCTGTCCTGATACTTGTTATCGGCAGAAAGAGCAATCCCCGTTCTGATTATGACTGCACCCTGTGTGCAGGGAATATCATTCATGCTGCCCACTCTCTGGGCATCGGGAGCTGCTGGGTGGGAGGTGGTACTGTTATCCAGCAGAGCGAAGAGCTTACGGCGCTGCTGCAAATACCTGTAAATTATAAGATCGTGGCACCGATAATCCTGGGATATCCGAGGAGTGCGCCTCCCACGCCTAAGAAACGGGAACCTGTTATTTCATGGGTGCGATAGCATTGCGCAATTATATCAGATATGAAAAATTTATGATTTTTATGGGTTCCCGAAGGAGTTATACGAAATAGAATACCCGGGGAAGTATTCCTGTTTTATTTGCTCATCGGGTATGTTCATTTCCTTTAATAATGATACCATGACATCTACCATTTTCGATGGGCCGCTTGTGTAGAAAACGCGCTCCATGTAATCGGGTATCTCATTCTGCACCATCTTTTTATCAATACGTCCCTTAAGCCCCCTCCACCCTTTACCTGGCTGGGTTATCGTGTGAACAACCTTAAGGTTCTTGTTTTGATTTGCCATTTTCTCGAACTCGGCTTTAAAAGGGATATCGTCCTCAGACCTGTTCGAGTAAAGAAGGACTATGTTTGTTTCCAGTTGTTTATCAGTGCAGTACTTGATAATACTTCGAAGGGGGGTTATACCTATACCTCCTGTGAGCATCCCTATCTTATCGTATTCTCCCTTGAAAACGAAATCCCCGAAAGGTGCGTTGATAGTAACCGTATCGCCCTCTCTGAGCCCAGCAAGCGCATTTGCAAATTCATGACCGGTCAGCTTCTTTGTCATTTCGATATAATCCAATTCCGTGGGGCTGCTTGAGATAGTAAAATGCTTCTCAAGCTGAGTCCCTCCTCTTTTTAGCGCGATAAAAAAGTACTGCCCGGGGGTAAAATCAAATCCTTCGGGTCTGTTGAACCTGATACTTATAACATCCGGCGTTCTCTGGATTTTTTGTTTTACAGATGTCTCAAAAATAATAATCTCACCACCAAATAAGAAATAAACGTACTTGTCCTTATAGCTATTGCATATTCTCCTCATTTTCAGGCATCTAATAACTTATGCCAGTTCCATCAATAGCTTCTCAGCCTGCTCTTCACCGTAATCCATCATGCGACGTATGAATGACGGGCTGCGATCCATCTTTGATTCCTTATCCAGCTCGTAAAGCATCTGGATGAATCTTATCTTAACATGCTTGAACTTATTATCTTGGAGGTATCCGAGTCTTATCCACTCGTTGATCATTCTTATAAATTCAATTTCCTGATGTAATGAAAGATTGCCAGAGAGTGTATTACGCCTGTCCCGAATCTCTCCTGTTGATATTGGCTCTCTATATTTCTGTATCGTATCCGGGTTTATATGTATCACCCATATTTCATCGGGTTTTATTGCGCCCTGAAGAGTGCATAATAACGGAGGATTGTGTGAGAACATACCGTCCCAATACAGCGTTTCATCGATCCGTACTGCAGGAAATAGCTCTGGAAGCGCAGCAGAAGCAAGAATCGTATCAACACTGATATCATTATTCCTGAAAGTCTTGAACTCACCGGAAAGAACATCAACAGCCCCAACAAACAAATCCGGGCTTGATGGGGCTGTGAGCTCTTTGATTTTCCCGAACTCAACATGCTTTTCCAGAATGGTTCTCAAATACTCCTGTGCCCAGGGAGGATAATAATACGGGCTGACTTCCGGGATGGGAACAAAATCGCTTAACCTGGATGTCCAGACAACCCAGTTGTTCAAAAGCATATCCGCGGGCGTACTCGCTGATGCATCCTCCCAGAAAGAATCCATGAGCATGATAGCCTTTTCCCTGTCATCCATCAATAAGCCATACCATGCCAGCAGGGCACAGATGGAACCTCCGGAAGACCCGCTTAATGCCACAATTTCGTACGTCTCATCCGTCTCTTTCAGGAGCCTTTTCAGCGCTCCGGCAGTAAAAGCAGTAAGACTCCCGCCGCCCTGGCATGCTATAGCAATGCGTATTCTTCCATTTCCTCCACCAGTTGCAATAATTTATTCCCCCTTATCTTAACTATGTTGCTTTTATTTAAAATGTTTCTAATTAGCCCAGAAGCTATAAATTCTATCGGTATAAGATATATTCTTTAGAGAAAGGAGTGGGTAAAATGGAAATAAAACCTATTAATACAGTCTGCATCTTTGGAGCAGGATTTATGGGAGCCCAGATCGGGCTCCAGAGCGCATCGCATGGCTATGCGACCTGGATTGTCGGTCATTCCGAGAAGTCATTGAAGCAGGCTTCGGATAGCTTTGTGCAGGAATTAGAAACGCGGGTCAAAAAACAGCAGATCACTACGAATGAGACGAAGGCTATCCTCAGCCGGATACATTTAACCCGGGATATAAAAGAATGTGCAGATTCCGTTGACCTGGTGATCGAGGCTGTTCCTGAAAAATTAGACATCAAGCGGGAAGTCTTCGCACAGCTGGATAAGATTTGTCCGAGCCACACGATCCTGGCGACGAACAGCTCATCCATTCGCATCTCAGCCATAGAAGATGCCACCAATCGTCCGGATAAAGTGCTCAATATGCATTTCTATCCCCCGATATGGGAGCGCCCGATGGTAGAACTGATGCGCGGCACGAGAACATCCGATGAGACGATCGAAAGCGTGCGTGAATTTGCCCGTAATATCGGGTTAACGCCACTTCCTGTCCTTAAGGAGAGCATCGGCTTTCTCTTCAACCGGGTATGGCGGGCGATCAAGAAAGAGTGCCTGCACATCGTGGATAACGGAGTTGCAACTTACGAAGATGTGGACAGGGCTTGGATGATCTTCACAGGGATGAAGATCGGTCCCTTCGGTCTGATGGACCTTGTGGGGCTTGATGTCGTTCGGGACATTGAACTGGAATACTATCATGAGTCGGGTGATGGATCGGATTATCCACCCAGGCTTCTTCTGGATAGAATAGAAAAGGGTGAGCTGGGCGTTAAGACTGGCAAAGGCTTCTATACATATCCTGATCCTGCCTTCGAGCAGCCCGGCTGGTTAAGAGGCAGTAAAGAATGAGTTAATGAGGTAAGAAATATGAAAGCAGCGCAAATTAATAAGTACGGAGGTAGTGAAGTTGTTGAGATTAATAAAAATGCACCAAAACCTACTGTGTCTTCAGGACACCTTCTCGTAGAGGTGCATGCAGCCGGAGTTAATCCTGCCGATTGGAAAATCCGCAGGGGTATATGCGACAGATGGCGCCGTTGAAGTTCCCGGCAACACCG
Organism: Candidatus Methanoperedens nitratireducens; assembly: GCF_900196725.1. Lineage (GTDB taxonomy): Archaea > Halobacteriota > Methanosarcinia > Methanosarcinales > Methanoperedenaceae > Methanoperedens > Methanoperedens nitroreducens_A. Next base: position 6,728 of record NZ_FZMP01000011.1, read on the forward strand.
GGAGGAGATTTTTCTGGAGTTGTAACGGAAATCGGAGAAGGCGTTTCAGGCTTCAAAAAAGGTGATGAGGTTTACGGGCAGGCAAACGTCACAAGAAGCGGGTCAGGCTCTTTCGCCGAATTCGCTTCGGCAGATGTTAACACTACGGCGCATAAACCAAAGAACGCAAATCACGTTGAAGCTGCTGCACTGCCGCTTACAGGGGTAAGCGCCTGGCAGGCACTTGTTGATCATCTGGGTCTTTCCAGGGGCGAAAAGATACTTATACATGGCGGCGCAGGTGGTATCGGGACGATCGCCATCCAGCTGGCAAAGTACCTGGGGGCGTATGTGGTGGCAACTGTGAGCGCGAAAGATATACCGTATGTCAAAGAACTGGGCACTGATGAAGCTATAGATTACAAAAACCAGTCTTTTGAAGAATTGTCTAAACTGGCTGAACTCGTAGATAAACGCGCTATCAAAGTGCACATTGAAAAAACATTTCCCCTGGAACAGGCAGGAGAGGCTCTCATGTACCTGCAAAATGGACATCCGCGAGGCAAGGTTGTCCTGAAGATAAGGGAAGACTGACAGTTCATGTAGGTGTTATATACCGCTGTCACCAATATTATATCGGGAGTAAAAAAATGAAGCTTTGGGTACCAGAAAGATCAAACTAAAGGCTTATGAATGGAAATCGTCGGAGAAAATATCTATAAAAATCGGGGAGTGAAAATACGGTGAAAGTATTCATGTACACTTTAAGTATAGACCCATGGTCTCGAAAGACAAAAAAGTTCTTCAGGGACAAAAATATTCAGTTTGAATATATGGATTATGACCTGGTGGGAGAGAAAGAACAGGAAAAAATATTGGAGGACATGTACAAATGTGGAGGTTCCACTGTTACCGCTTTTCCGTTCGTAAAAATTGATGAAGATGTCGTTGTTGGATATAACCCTGAGGCATACTCAAAGTTACTGAGGCTGGATATACAGAAATGAATGTAGAATCAAGAAAAAGGGCATTAAGATACCAGTTCGAGAAAGTAGTGGACCTGTTAGGGTATAAATTCAATCCTGATGAAGAACTGGTTGATTTTCTATTACAGCAGGAAGTCTATTTGGAGCAAAAACACGGCATCCCTTTTTGTCCATGCCAGGGACTTCCAAAGGACAGGGAAGGGAGGATGAAGCTTGTCTGCCCATGCATACCCTTTCACAGGGAACATTTCGATTATATGATATAGAAACATATCCTGTTAAAGTAGAGGGATATTCGATAATGGTGGATGCGTAGAGATTAATCGCATTTAACATCCGGCTATAAACATATGCAAGCACAAGACCAGTATATTCCGGGAGCATGCAACATCGGAAGAAGTGAGATCAAGAGAAGAGAACAGACCGGTTGGTTCGGGTTGATCCTCACGGTTCTACTCTCAGGTATGTTTGTATTTCTTAATGCGCCGCGGCTCTGGCGACTTATCATTTTCATTCCTGCAACGATGGCAGCGATCGGTTTCCTGCAGGCGCATATGCATTTTTGCGCTTATTTCGGCATGCGGGGAGTATTTAATTTTAGCCCCGAAGTCGGGAAGACAGATACGGTCGAACAGGCGGAATTCCGTGCTATGGACCGCAGGAAGGCATGGCGTATTATTATATACTCTGTAATTATTGGCGTTATAGTAGCGGTAGCAGCCTATTATCTACCCGGAGGGCATTGAAATATGAGACAGAAGATGGTACTGGTGGCTTTATTATCAATAATAGTCGTCATAGCGGCTGCTTCTGTGCTGCTGGGTTTGCGACCATCCGTTAAACCCGATACGCTCAATTATATCAACCTGCCGCAGGGGTTCGGGATAGATATCTATGCAGACAATCTTGGTGGAAGCGCAGTCTCATATCCCGGTGCGAACCCGGGTCCAAGGATGATGCTTCTCAAAGATGATATCCTGTATGTGAGTGTACCGAACCTGGGAAAGGTTGTTGCGCTTCCTGACCGAAACAACGATAAAAAAGCCGATGAGACGATAACGTTTATCGATGGACTGAACAATCCTCACGGGATTGATTTCTATAACGGCTGGTTCTATATCGCTGAAGAAAACAGGGTGATAAGAGTGAAGAGTGGCAGTAACAATTCGGTTTCTGATAGAGGCACCCTGGAAGTCCTTATAGATAACCTGCCGACAGGCGGTCATTTTACAAGAACGATAAAAATCCATAACGATAGCCTATACCTGAGCATCGGCTCCTCTTGCAATGTCTGCTATGAACAGGACGAGCGGAGGGCAGCTATCAGCATATGCACCCCCGAAGGGAAAGAATGCAGGATTTTTGCGAAAGGTTTGAGGAACGCAGTCGGTTTCGTGTTCCATCCTGTAACAGGTAAAATGTATGCAACTGATAATGGTCGCGACCAGCTAGGGGAGGACGTGCCGCCCGATGAGATAAACCTGATTGAAGAGGGCAAAAATTACGGCTGGCCAATATGCTATGGTAAGAATATCCATGACACAGATTTTGATAAAAATGTCTACATCCGAAATCCATGCATGGAGCCGTTTGAGACGCAAAGCCTCGTAGACCTCCAGGCTCATTCCTCGCCCCTGGGACTTGCTTTCTACTACAGCGATAACTTTCCTCAGGAATACAGGGGCAATCTGTTCGTGGCTTTTCACGGCTCATGGAACCGCAGGGTGCCGACGGGTTATAAGATCGTGCGCATAGATATGAATAATTTCACGGTAACAGATTTCGCTACAGGCTGGCTTCAGGGAGCAAACGTGCTGGGAAGGCCTGTGGATATAATAGTTGCAAATGATGGTTCGATGTTCGTGAGCGATGATAATGCGGGGAAGATATACAGGATTTATTACACTGGTGAGTAAATATACAGATAATGCCCTTACCAGAAATCATAATCCAGAAAATCCGGCAAACCGGTCCAATATCCTTCCGCGATTTTATGGAGATGGCTCTGTATTACCCTGAGCTTGGATACTACAATTCGCAAAAAGACAGGATAGGAAAACAGGGAGACTACTATACAAGTTCTAATGTGACATCCATTTTCGGGGAGATGCTTGGAAGGCAGCTTGAGGAGATGTGGCAAATCATCGGAGAAAAAGAAATCACAATCGTTGAGATGGGGGCAGGCGTTGGATTGCTATCCCAGGATGTTCTTGGATACCTCAAAAAAACCGGGAATTATACAACGAACTTGATTACTGCATCATCGAAAAAAGCCCGGCGATGCAAAAACAACAGAAAGAGAGATTGGGCGATGAGGTACGGTGGTGCAATTCCATGCAGGAGCTTTCAGGAATGACCGGATGTGTGTTCTCCAACGAGCTTGTGGACGCATTCCCTGTGCACCAGGTCATTATGGGAGAAGAGCTGATGGAGGTATTTGTGGATTACAGGGACGGCTTCAGGGAGGTACTGAGACCTGCATCGACTGAGCTTAAAGAATACTTCGCTGATCTGGGAGTTGCTCTGCCTCAGGGATACAGGACTGAAGTAAATCTTGACGCAATAAAATGGATACAGGAGATTGCCTCATTGCTCAACAAAGGATTTGTTCTGACAATAGATTACGGCTATCCTTCTTCTGAATTATATCAGGAATACAGGAGTTCAGGGACGCTTATGTGTTATTATCAGCATACCGTGAACGATAATCCCTGCGAGCACATAGGAGAGCAGGATATCACGTCGCATGTGAATTTTTCTGCGCTTGGGCACTGGGGCAGGAAAAGCGGGCTTGAGCTTTGCGGTTTCACCGACCAGGCGCACTTTTTGCTCGGGCTTGGGGTCGAGGAATATCTTAAAAAGCTGCATGAAAGTGATGCTAAAAACTACCTGAAAAAAATGCTCCAGGTGAAAACTCTGATTATGGAGATGGGTGAAACTTTCAAAATCCTGATACAGAAAAAAGAAATAGAAAGCAAAGAACTTTCAGGTTTAAAGTTTCAGAGCCGCTGGAAGATATAACCGCAGTTTAACTATGGCCCCTATGCCCTCTTTGTTTTCTTTGCTTTCTTCGTTTTAGCTACTTTCTTCGTTTTAGCTACTTTCTTCGTTTTAGCTACTTTCTTCGTTTTAGCTACTTTCTTCGTTTTAGCTACTTTCTTTGCCTTAGCTGGTTTTCTCGCTTTGGTTGTCTTTTTTACCCTGGCTTTCTTTGCCGGTTTGGATTTTGTCAGCTCAGCCAGTATCTTACTTCTTTCTTCCCACCACGATGATGCGGCGGATTTTCGTATTGTTCTGTTTGCCATCAATTTCCCTCCAATTATTCTATATTTATATTTTTATCGCTAATGTGATTTATACATATCGGTTGAAGGCATGAAATTAGCCTCTTGTCTATTGGGTTATTGCGCAATTACTTCGCCAAACAAAACTATATCATGAAGAAATGTCTTAACAATATTATTGTGATAAACTGAAGTGGAGGTTTTATGGCTAAGACTACTAAATCAGAATTACCTGAGGTTCTTCCGGAGGTATGTGTGAATCATGACAAGGAAAAGTATCATATCGAAATCGAACTCCCCGGCGTGAAAAAAGAGGATATTGACCTCGAAGTGGGTGAGGACTCGCTCTGCATCCGCGCTCCCAGGGAGGATGCGGTGTACACTGCATGTTACTCTTTAGCGCACAGCGTTGATACCGGGGATGTGAGCGCCAGGTTCGATAACGGTCTCCTGACCGTTAAAGCTGCATTCAAGCATCCTATCAGGGTCGGGGTTAAAATACCGATCGAATGACCTGTACCCTCAAAAGTCTTAATTATATTGTATCTTATAATCAGAACACATGCCTGCTGAAAGAGTCAATGAGATTATTGCGCTGTTAAAAAAAGAATACCCGGATGTAAGGACTGCGCTTGATCACTCAAATCCTCTGGAACTGTTAGTCGCTACTATACTCTCTGCCCAGAGCACCGACAGGCAGGTAAACGTGGTCACAAAAAATCTTTTTAAAAAATACAGGACACCGCAGGATTATATAAAAACTCCCCTTGATGAGCTTGAGAAAGATATCCACTCTACGAATTTTTATAAGAACAAGGCAAAGAATATTAAAAAATTGTGCGAGCTTCTTGTTGAAAACTTCGGCGGAAAAGTTCCTGATAACATGGAAGACCTAATCACGCTGCCCGGTGTGGCACGAAAGACTGCCAACGTCGTACTATGGAGCGCTTTCGGGAAAAATGAGGGGATTGCAGTAGATACGCATGTGAAACGTGTCTCTGCAAGGCTTGGTCTTACAGAGAACACAAGTCCTGAAAAGATCGAAAAAGACCTGGTGACGATTGTACCAAAAAATGACTGGGGACTCTTTTCACTGCTGCTCATAAAGCACGGAAGAGAGATATGCACAGCAAAAAAACCGCGCTGCCAGGACTGCGTTTTGAATAAAATATGCCCGTCGGCTTTTACTTTCGGGTGATATATGCCGCTTGATGAATATCGCAAAATGAGGGATTTTACGAAATCACCTGAACCGGAAGGCGGCGCTAAAACGGGCGGAGGCAGAATCTTCGTTGTACATAAGCATGATGCCTCGCATCTCCATTATGACCTGCGGCTTGAAATTGGTGGGGTGCTGCGTTCGTGGGCTGTCCCGAAGGAGCCGCCTGAGAAAGAAGGCGTGAAGCGCCTTGCAATCCAGACTGAAGACCATCCTCTTGAATACGCGGATTTTGAGGGCATTATCCCTGAAGGAATGTACGGCGCCGGAACGGTACGCATATGGGACAGGGGTGAGTTTGTCCTTGAGGAAGAGACAGGCGACAGGCTGCTTTTTGAGCTGAAAGGGAGAAGGCTGACAGGCAAGTACGCACTGATAAAGACGAAATTCAAAGGGAAGGATTCCTGGCTTTTCTTTAAAAGGAAAGAGTGAAACTGCATATGATTTCTAAAGCTGCGGGAGTGGTGTACGATAAACAATGTTTGCATAAGGAAAATTTTCCGGTAATGCACTATTTTATTAATTATTTCATTAATAATTATTAGAGCCTCAACCTAAGACATCTTAGGATATTTGATTAATTCCTTGATCCAGCGAGTACTTTAATCCATAGCTGTAACCTAATCCTTATTGTAGTTCCCGGCAAAGTCATTCTGGAATCACCTTATCCTACGTTTGATAATCCTAAATTCCCATCTTTTTAGGCACT
>NZ_FZMP01000139.1 GCF_900196725.1 Candidatus Methanoperedens nitratireducens
TTTTTATTTACCTTTTCTCAAAGATATTTGCCGCTGCATCAATAGTTTGAAATAGTAGGAACAAGAAAATAATTAGAAGGGAGGATAGTATGTTCGAGAAGGTATTATTTCCAACTGACTTTTCAGAGTACGCTTTGAAAAACCTTGAGTGCATTGGTGAAATTCCGGGAGTGAAAGAGGTCGTGCTCCTGCATGTGGTAGATGCCACGCATCCCTCAAAGAGGGGATGGACGCACGGTCCCCATGTCGAGAATGCAAAGATCCACCTGGAAGAGCAGAAGGAGCATCTTGAGAGCCTGGGGTTGAAAGCAAGAGCGAAAGTGGATGTGATAACGGCGGGCGACGTCACCAGGACAATCCTTGATATTGCAGATAAGGAGAATGTTTCGTTAATCGTACTGGGTGCGCGCGGGAAGAGCATTATCAGAGGTCGTTTACTCGGCGGTGTATCCGCAAACGTGATGCGACACGCAAAGACCGATGTTCTCATTATGCGCTACAAATTGACAGAAAGCCTTGACGGTAAACCGCTTGAGAAGTTCTGCCAGCGGATCTTCTCAAAAGTACTGCTGCCTACTGATTTCTCCGAGCCTTCCACGGCTGCGCTGTCCTTTGTAAGAAATCTTGAGGGAATCCATGATGTGGCGCTTGAGCATGTTGTCAGTAAAGGCGAGACGCAGGAGGAGATAGAAGCAAGCGTTTCTGAGGCAAAGAAAAAGCTTGAGGAGATAGGACAGGAATTCAGCAGCAAAGGCATCATAGCAAAAACCCACGTTCATGTTGGCGACCCTTCTCATGAGATTAACTCCGCGGCTGAGGAAGAGGATGTATCTCTGATAGCGATGGCAAGGCACGGGAAAGGCTGGTTCAGGGAGCTGCTGGTGGGAAGCACGACGTTCGCCGTGGTGAGGAATTCCAAAAGACCTGTTCTGGTCGTAAAAGCTAAGTAAAAGGTTATGAGCTTGCCGGAGTATATGCATTCGCCAGAGTAGATTTCTGCAAAAGCAGCTTATGTTCCGGGAGAAATGGTCATCCGGCATAGGTTTTAATCTTGCCAGCATTTACTTTGCTATTGGAATAGGCAACCTCTGTCGGTTCTTGTGCATTACGGATAAAAATGGGGCGGCAGAAGTATACAGGGATTATTTACACTCAGGGTGATCTGGCTTGGTTGATTCCGGTACACATAAAAGAAAACGGATAAGAGCGGTAAAGCCGACAAAATCACAGTTAAACGCTCTTGAGAAACTTAAAACCTGACATAGTGTCAAATGACCCTCTA
>NZ_FZMP01000146.1 GCF_900196725.1 Candidatus Methanoperedens nitratireducens
TAAGGCCAAAACATTCGGGACTATACAGTTTTAATCTGATCATTGTCACACCGGAGCAAGACGACAGGCTTATGAGGTATGTGTAATAATGAGAGTTTAAAGTTAGACCCGGGAGGAGTTATTTGGATTGTCATTCTTTAACGGTGTGTCAGGTATAAAAATGAGAATTGTGGTTACTGCTCTCATTCTTCTTTCGAACCTTCAGCCCGCAGCAGCCACAACAATCTCGCTTGATAAGACTATTGATACTCTGGACAGGACGTTAGCGTACCAAGGTGAAATCTACGATATTCGTGATATTGGCGCCTATTCCCTGGGAGAAACGGTCAATATCACGGTTAATGCTACGGATGTAGAGAGCTTCCAGCTTTCGCTCCTGGATAAGAACAAGAATTTCCTGTGGAACCACATGGTTTATTATACGGATGGGATGGCTGAGGCGGTTATGCCAGGCGGCGCTGTTACGGTACCCGGTACATATGTCTTTGCAGTATTTTACCAGGGCGACATACTGGCGGTCAAACCCGTGGTTATCTCAAAGTACAATCTCTCGGTGATACCTTCCAGTACGATCGTCCCCGCCGGAGGAACGTTGCACGTAAAAGTCAGGGTTTCGCCGGATACCAGCCTGCCTGTCAGAGTAGTGCTTGTAAAGAACAGCAGCAGTCTTGAGTCGTCTGCTAACCGAACGCAGGATGGCATTTATGAGACCGATATAAATATCCCGGAAAGCGCATACAGCAGGTTTTCTTTGTATGCTGCCATCGCATCAGATAATATAATACTGGGATATCCAGAACTCATAGGGATATCAGGAGAAGGTACTATAAACGTGACCGAGCTTTCTCCGCAAGCTCCCACAGCAGCAGGCTACATCCTGCCGGCAGTCGCCTTTTTATTTCTGACCGGGGTCATTTTCTTGGTACTCAGAAAAATCAGGAGCTAAAATGCCTTTGATAAAAACAGTGGAACTATCTAAAACCTACAGGCTGGATGAAACATACATCCATGCTCTTACTGATATCAATCTTTCTATCGAGCAGGGGGAATTCGTCGCCATCACAGGCCCGAGCGGCTCAGGCAAGTCAACATTGCTGCACATCCTCGGCTGCATAGATAAACCAACCAGCGGTAAAATATTCATCAAAGACATGGAAACAAGCAGGATGAGCGGAAAGGCTATGACTGGGCTGCGCCTGCGGGAGCTGGGTTTCGTATTCCAGCATTTTTACCTTCTCCCGGCTCTCAGTGCCTATGAGAATATCGAACTGCCCATGAAAGAAGCCGGCATTCCAAGGGGGGAGCGAAAGAAGAGAATTATGGAATTACTTGACGAAGTCGGGTTAAGAGAAAGGGCAAGGCACATGCCCGGACAGTTAAGCGGCGGCGAGCAGCAGAGAGTGGCTATCGTCAGGGCACTTGCAAACGACCCTCCCCTTATACTTGCAGATGAGCCGACAGGCGAACTTGATAGCGCAAGCGGGAGACATACCCTGGAACTCCTTACGCGGATCAACCAGGAGTACGAGAAAACAATAATTGTGGTTACACATGATGATTCTATCGCAAAGAGCGCAATGAGGATAATTAGGCTCCAGGACGGGAGGGTGGTAAGCGACGTACGCTAAGATTGCAGTTGCGGGACTTTTGCGGAGGAAAGGACGTACGATTTTCACGGCATCAGCCGTTGCTGTCGCAGTCTCAATGGCAATACTGCTCGTTTCTATCGGTGTGGGCATGAAACAGGGAACTGCAGCAATGCATGAAGGGTCAGTGGATTACTGGATCATGCCAAAGGACTCAAGCGTTACCGACATAGTATCCAATTCCGAGAAAACGATGCTGGGGGATGTTCATCAAAGCATTGGGAAAATCCGCTCCAATCCCGATATCAAGGGCGCAACACCGGTGTTGAACCGGCTGATTTACGCATCCTCGCCGGGCAGCTCTTCAAAGCTCATCCTGGGAATGGGGATTATTCCGGCAGGTACAGATACGCTGCCTGTGTCCGCACAGGATCTTACCCCGGGTGATTATCATTTTACAAACGGTGCCAGGACAGGTGAGGCTGTGATTAATGAGAAGACGGCAAAGCTCCTGGGACTGAATGTCGGGGACACAATGCGTCTCGGGGCATCAGCCAGCAGCCTCAATAATTCTAATAATTCTTTCAGAGTAATGGGAATAATCTCGGAAACCGGATATTCTATCAGTCCTATCGCGGTGCTTCATCTCTCGGAGCTGCAGGAACTAACAGGTAATCTTAAAGGTGACAGGGCTAACTATATAATCGCACAGAGCAGCGGTTCTATGGATTATATCAGGGAACTTTTCCCTGATGCCCTTGTCCTGAGTAATGCCGAGTATTCGGTCTATAATGTCGCAAGCGACAAAAAGATGCTTGCGACCGCGATAGCTGTTTCGGCTGTCTCCGCACTCATCGCTGTACTGTTCATCAGCAGCACTATGGTGCTATCCGTAAACGAGAAAAAACAGGAACTTGCACTGATGAAGGCCATAGGCATATCCCAGCGCTCAATCGCGAAAATGGTGTTGTATGAGTCTGTTATACTCTCCCTGCTTGGCGGTATTATGGGAATCTTATTGAGCAGGCTCGGGCAGGAAGTACTGAACATATCGGCTTACCGTTTTTTCGGGGCGGGACAGGTTTCTGTAGTCAGTCCTGTGCTGCAATTAGGCGGCGTGGTAATTGCACTGGCTGCGGGCGTATTATCCGGACTGTTACCCGTGATTATGGCAAAACGCATAGAACTTTCAGGTATGCCGGGTTGATCTATGAAATTACACATCCCTGAAGAGCCGCCGCTGGATTTGAAGTTAATAGTAGTATATCTCCTCCTGACGGTGATATTCCTGACAATACCGCCGCTGGATGAGACCATAGTCAGGACCATTCTCGGCATACCCATGGTCCTGTTCGCTCCGGGTTATGTCCTGATAGCGGCGCTTTTCCCGGGCAGGGATGATATTGACGGCATTGAACGCGCTGCCCTGAGTTTCGGTCTGAGCATCGCAATAGTACCCCTGCTCGGACTGGGACTGAATTTCACTCCCTGGGGTATCCGCATAATGCCGATAACTGTCACCCTGATCCTATTCAGCCTGCTCTTATGGGTAATAGCCTATTTCAGGCGTCTCCAACTCCCGCAGGATAAAAGATTTGAAGTTCCTTTAAAAGCCGCGATTGCAGGTATAAGAGAAGGATTTTCAGGACAGGAGAACAGGACTGACAGGATATTGACGCTCATCCTTGTCCTTTCCATAGTGTTCTCCCTTATTACGCTGATATACGTAATAGTAACCCCGAAACAGGGCGAGAAGTTCACCGAGTTCTATATTCTCGGTGCCTCCGGAAAAGCTTCCGATTACCCAAGAGAAGTAAGCCTGGGCGTACCTGTAAACCTCATAGTCGGAATCGTGAACCATGAATACTCCGATATCAATTACACGCTGCAGGTACAGGTACAGAACAATACCTTCCTTGAGAAAAAGGTACAACTTGGCAATAACCAGACATGGGAAAATCCGGTAACTTTTGCAATAAACAGGACGGGCAGCAACCTTAAGCTTGAGTTCCTCCTGTTCAGGGAGGGCATGGAAGCGCCATACCGTGAGACCCATCTGTGGGTAAATTCGACTGAAATACCCGAGACAAACTTGTATGAAACCATCAAAGAATTCATTAAAAAATTCGTAAATTCGACCGCAAATCCCGGGACAAACCGGACAAAAGGATAGGAGATATGAAGTTAAAGCCCGCTGTCCTGCTGCCCGTGTCCGCCATAATCATAGCTGAGACCTTTTTATTTTTAAAGTATACCAGCTACGGTATAACCCTCCATATCATAACCCTTCTTGCCTTATCCCTCGCCGCCTCCCGCATCCGTGATATTGAAATCTCAAACCTGCTGCAAGTGCTTGCTCTACTTCCGCTCTTTCGCCTCCTCAATATTACCATGCCGATATTCTTTACAAGGACGCTCTATATCTTTCCACTTGTATATGGTCCTATATTCATCTCCATATACTATGTGGCAAAAAACCAGAAATTTTCAGGGCGGGAGATAGGCGTATCCTTTGAAAAACTGCATATATATTTCCCCGCCTCTGTTATCCTGGGCATGGTTCTTGGCAGGATGGAATATAGTACCATAACCGTGGAGAGCCTGATACCTGCACCCACATTTCAGAACGTTCTTGTTTTCATGGTGATAATGTTAATCTTCACAGGCTTGTCCGAAGAACTTCTCTTCAGAAGCATGGTACAGACCCGCCTTGAACAGGCTGCCGGGAGCATGGGAGGATTGATAATCGCAAGCCTGTTATTCGGGGCGATGCACTCCGGCTATGGGACGTTATACGAGATCATATTCACCACATCCGCCGGCTTCCTCATAGGTTATCTCTTCCAGAGGACAAGAAGCCTGGCATTCATTGCCCTTACCCATGGAATGATCAATATCTTTCTCTTCGGGTTCATACCGCTGGGATTAGTATGATAAGGATAGCTGGAACAAGGAGGAACACATGCTTGCAATAAGAAATCTGAAAAGAAATAAACTCAGGACATGTCTTGCTGTTATGGGCGTAGCTTTTGCAGTCCTCTCTATAATCCTCCTTGCTTCCATAGGCAACGGGCTTCTTACTACAGGCGGGAATATCCTGGACCAGAGCACCATTCACCTGTGGGTAACAGGAAGCGCTTCCGACATCCAGTCCCAGTATATGGGTACGGGGGAATCCAAGATAACAGATGCGCACAGGATGCTTGAAAGTCTCCGGAAAAACCGGGATATAGCCTGGGAAATGCCTCTGCTGACCGAGATGGTCTATGCCTATAAAGAGGATGCAGAGCCGAAGGCGGTCTTTGCGGTCGGAGTGGACGGGACAGGCGGTTCGATGGTGACAATTATTCAGGGCAGGGACCTTGGCACCGACACACATTACAATAAAGGAAGATATGATGGTAAATGGAAAAATGAGGTCCTGATAGACAGCAGGACAGCCAGTCTCCTCAATGTTAAAGTCGGGGACACTATCCATGTCGGTAAAACCCTCAGTGAGGCGAAAAACCAGAAATTCAATATTACCGGGCTAACTGATTCCCTTTCCATGTTCAGTTCAAATCCGATGGTCATCATGTACTTATCCGAACTGCAGGATATAACAGGGAACAAATATTACGATGGCGCAACAATGATCCTTATCCGGCTCAAAAACCCTGCAAGGGCAAATGATATCCAGAAAGATATACAGCAAAAATACCCCCAGTACACCGTCAGCACGAACCAGGGATACCTGAAAAAAGCCTTAAAACAGAACAGCCTCCCTTTAGCCAGCGCAGCTTCTATTGTTATCCTTGCTATCATAATGGGGGCAATGATGGCTGCAAATACCGTTCTCCTCAGCATCAATGAAAAAAAGAAGGAGATAGCAATCATGCAGGTAATAGGTTTAAGCAGGTGGTCGATATTTAAGAGTATCGGAATCGAGGGGCTGATCATAAGTCTCCTGGGAGGTGCTGCCGGGATACTTATCAGTATACCCCTTGTCGATATACTGAACGACCTGCTCTATGCCTACATGGGTATTGATAAGCTTGTGATTTTGCAGCCGGCTTATCTTTATATGGGGGTTATGATCACGATCGTTATAGGTCTGCTTACCGGTTTCCTGGCTGTTATGAGGATATTCGGTATGAACACTGCCGGATTGCTAAGAGGGCTGTAGAGGAAAAGCCGTTCAAGGGTTATCTAGCAAAAGGATGCCTTTATTTTAGCTCGAGCAAGCTGTTCATAATTATTATTATAATAACAAAGATTACTTAATGATTTCGAAAAGATTATATACCATAAGAACGTCGTGGTTGGATTGGTTGATAAGTGGTGGAAATGTATGCTAATAACAATGGGACGGTATCGGCTCTTAAAAATGTTGCATGCCAAAAATTGTAGGCAGGAGTTCATATGAGCGATGAGATTCTCGCTATCCTTCCTGCATACAATGAAGAGGTGTCCATAGGCAGCATAGTGCTGCATTCACGGCAGCATGTTGACCGCGTTATCGTTATCGACGATGGCAGCAGTGATCGTACGGCGGAGATGGCAAAGCTCGCAGGTGCCGAGGTTATCCGCCATCCTATCAACAGAGGCAAGGGTGCTGCGCTAAAACCGGTTTTAAAGAGGCTTCCAAGAACGGAACCAGGGTCATCGTGACCATGGACACTGATGGGCAGCACGATGCCGAAGAAATACCGAAGCTTATCGCGCCCATCCTTGAGGGAGAGGCTGATATGGTGAACGGGAGCCGGTATATGAACGGGAACGGGAAGAATACGCCTTTTTACCGCCGCATAGGACAAAACGTTCTTGATACTGCCACCAATCTTAACAGCGGACTTAGCATTACGGATACACAGAGCGGTTTCAGGGCATTTGCGGTGCATACTGTGCCTGTGTTCAAGTTCAGGTCAAACGGACTGGCTATAGAGAGCGAGATGCTTGCTGATGCTATGAAGGCTGGGCTTAGAGTGAAGGAAGTTGAGATAGGAGTAAAGTATGATGCGGGCTGTTCAACCGAGAATCCTGTAAGCTATGGAAAATGGATAAAGTATGGTAAGATTACAACAGTCGCTGCCATGCCCGCATTTAATGAGGAAAAATACATAGCAAAAACCATTGTCGGGTGCAGGAAATACGTGGATAAAGTAATAGTGGTTGACGACGGCAGCACAGACGCCACCGCTGAGATTGCTGAGGCGCTGGGCGCAATTGTCATAAAGCACCCGGAGAACAGAGGATACGGCGGGGCGTTGAAAACGATCTTCGAGAGTGCGAGAGAGATGAAAGCTGATGCGATGGTTATAATAGACTCCGACGGGCAGCATGATTCAGGAGAGATACCGAAATTATTGGAATCCCTAAACAATGGCGCTGATCTGGTGATAGGGTCAAGGTTTATTAACGGGAATGGAAAGAATGTCCCAGCATACAGGAAGATAGGTATGAAAGTGCTTGATAGCGCCACTAATTTTGCAGGCGGGATTCATTTTTCAGATACCCAGAGCGGATTTCGGGCATATGGGAAAAAAGCGATAGAGAAGATAAGGATAAATGATACTGATATGTCCGCCGGTTCTGAGATACTGATGCAGATCAAAGACCACGACCTCAAGTTCAAGGAGGTAGAGATACATTGCAATTACGATGTGGAGGATACATCAAGCCAGAATCCTGTGAGCCACGGAGTGAAGGTGCTGGTGCAAATATTGAGGGATGTCGAGCTTCGAAAGCCGCTTTATTATTTTACTGTGCCTGGAATAATTCTTATGGTTGTTGGATTAGTTATGGGGATTAATTTTATTGAGAATTGGAGATCTGGTGGAGAGTTACCATTAGGGCCGACATTGTTTATGATTATAGCGATACAAGTAGGGATGATTTCGATTTTTTGTGGGTTTATACTTCATTCAATTTCTAGACTGCTTGATAATTCAAAATTTAAATGGGATGTGACATGAGGAAAATGCTTGAAAGAGGAAATGAATGGAAAAATCGTTTCGAGTGGGATGAAAGTATCGTTATGAAAAGAGCTGGTTGACAAGAGGGTTAATGATAATGATGTGTTGCCCAATTGAAATTTTAACGCTGATTAAAGATCACGCCTCGTGTTCAAGGATGTAGAGATACATTGCAATTACGATGTGGAGGACATATAAAATTTGAATCTTTATTTTATTTCTTTAGGTATCGTTTTTTGCAGTAAGAATAGGAATGGGATTAAAAATAAATGAAAAATGCATTGAGCGTGGATTTAGAATGTTGGTACTCTCCTGAGTTATTAATTAAATATCTACCTGAAACCTTTAAATGTCAAGCTATTGAAGCAAATAATAAACTTTTAGAGTTATTAAATAAATACAATACCAAAGTTACTTTTTTTGTTCTGGGTAATATTGCTGAAAATAATCCAGATTATATTAAAATGTTACATGAGGAAGGTCATGAAATTTGTTCGCATTCATATACTCATGATACATTGCATAGATTAGGCAAAAATCAATTTGAAGAAGAACTAAAAAAATCTACCAATCTTATAAAATCCATTACACATGAGCAACCTTTAGGATTTCGAGCACCCACTTTTTCAGTAGATCAATCTACTTCTTGGGTTTTTGAACTTCTAAAAAAGTATGGCTATAAATATGATTCAAGCATATTTCCCTTCAAGACGGGGTTATATGGGGTTCCAAAAGCTCAACTTGCTCCGTATAAACCTAATGTAGAAGATATATCTAAACATGATCCGGAAGGGGATATTATCGAGTTTCCTATGACCGTAATTAGAATATGGAAGAATATCCCTATAGCTGGTGGTTTTTATTTAAGGGCCTTACCTTTATGGTTTTTAAATTCTGCAATAAGTCAAGTAAATAAAACAAGACCTGCCATAATTTATATTCATCCATGGGAAACATTTAAGGAAACGCCAAGACTTAAAGTACCTCCACATATAAAATTCCAAACATATTACGGGATAAATTCATCATTATCCAAGCTGGAAAGCTTGCTAAAGAATTTTAAATTTGCACCAATCAGGGAAGTATTAAATTTATGAGATATGAAATTTTTCCATTCAGTTCAAATGACGAAACAGATTGGGAAAAATTCGTTAATAATCATAAAGAAACCACTATTTTTCATACCATTGGATGGAAAAAAGTTATTGAACTGACTTTTGGTTTTAAACCTGAATATCTGGTTGTTAAGGATTCGGATAATAATTTAGTAGGAATTTCACCGGCTTTTAATATTAAGACATTTTTTGGAAGAGTTATTGTTTCTCAGCCCTTTTTTGAATACGGTGGTCCAATCGTAGATATAGAATTCGGTGAAGCATACGAGGATATATTAAACTTTTATAAAAACAAGTGTGATCGAGAGAGAATAGATTATGCAGAATTAAGGGTTCTTCCGAACAACGAGAATATTAATTTTGATAAATTCGGATACGTCAAGCAATTTAAGGCATATGATTTTTATATCGATATAAAGGGGAAAAACTATGAAAAAGATATATGGTTTGGTTTATACACCAAAAAATCAAGAGTGCGAAATTCTGTAAGAAACGCAATTGAAGATGGGGTCAGGGTTTCGGAAGAAAAAAATATTGATGTTTATTATGAATTATATTTAAAGACAATGGCTAAGTTGGGAACTCCTCCCATGCCAAAGTTTTTATTTGAAAATATTGCAAAATACACAAAAGCCCGTTTCACTTTTGCATATTTAAAAGATGTACCTATTGGTGGTATGATGAGTTTTCCGTTCAATAACAGGGATTTGATGGTTGGTCTTGTTTCAGATGAAAATTACCTGAATTATAGAGGGAATGATGTGCTTTACAACGAGCAAATTGAATATGCTACAAATAACAGATTTGATGTCGTTGATTTTGGAAGAACAAGACCAGATTCGGATTATGAACGGTATAAAAAGAAATGGGGTGCTACGAGAGTAGAAATGTTCAGTTATATTTATCCTCCCTCAGCAGGCGAACATGCAAATCCGTACAAGAATTATGATTTATTTTCACGATTTACTAAAAAAATGCCATGGATGTTGACTAAGATTGGCCCATATGTCGCAAAAAAATTTCCATGATTATTTCATAATATATTTTAAAAGGAGAAAATGATACCTTCGCACGCCCCGCCACATACAATTCATGAATTGCTCAAGGCAACATCTTCTCTATTTACTAATAAAAATGTAAAGGAGGAATTTGAGCAAAGAATAAAGGAATATCTTCAAACCGATAGGTACCTAACTACAAGTTCTGGCAGGAGATCCCTGTATATAGCATTAAAAAGTTTAAAGATCGGTAAGGGTGATGAAGTGATCCTGCCGGCATTCACGACTGATATCGTTCCTATGGTTGTAAGAGAAACCGGAGCCATGCCTATACCTGCAGATGCGCAACTGGAAGACTATAATATAGACCCGAATTCAGTTTTAGATCGTATCTCTGATAAAACAAAAGCTATTTTAACAGTTCATACCATTGGATGCCCCTCAGATTTGAAAGCATTGAAGGATATTTGCGATGACCATAATATTTTTCTGATCGAAGACGCAGCATCTGCATTTGGCGCAAAATATAATAATAAGCCAGTTGGAACATATGGCGATTTTGGTATAATAAGTTTTGGGATTGGCAAAAGTATCAGCATGGGGGACGGCGGTGGATTAATAGTTTTGGATGATGAATTGTTTAAACGAATAAAGGATACTACTTTAAAAGAATATAAAAATTCAGGAAAGGTATTTCTAAAGATATTCGGATCGATCATGCTCTCTAACCCACAATTATATGGTATCGTTGGCTGTAGAACAAAAGATATGATAGTCTCGCATCAATATGATAATTATACGGAAGAGATAATTGATGACCAGGATATTTCTCTGCTGTCATATGCCATAGGAATACAGGAAATGAAATCAGAGATTTTTGAAAGACGAAGAAAAATCGCATTGGGGTATACGGAAATTCTTAAAAAATTCGACGATGTTTATCCGCCTATGGAAAAAAAGATAGCTATGCGGTTTATTCGAGATATTTTGTAAGAGTTGAATCTGAAGATAAAAGGGATAAAATTTGTGAGAAAATTAGAGCATCGGGAATAGAGCCGTTAATTCCAGACCACGGTTATCCTATTTCAACAAGTTTATACCTTTCCAAGTTTCGGGATAAGATAACAAACGCGATGATGTTATCAAAAAATTTAATAGGCTTACCAGTTCATACATGGATTCCAGAAAATAAATTAAAGGTGATATTCGAATAAAAAATGTGCCTCGGTAGCTCAGTCGGCAGAGTGCTTATTCAGTAAGTAAGTGGTCGGTGGTTCGATTCCACCCTGGGGCTTTTATTAGAGGTTGAATATGAATGAAAAAATATCCCGAACAAAATATGGTGAAAAATATATATTAAGAGCGGTATTTAATAAAGTGTTATGTTTTATTGCCATGTTGCCTATCGGATCAAAAATCAAGATATTTCTATATTCATTAGCAGGTGTAAGAATCGGGAAAAATTGTTTTATAGCTTCATATGTATTGATTGACGATCAATATCCAGAACTTATAACCATAGAGGATAATGTAACGATAGCATATAGAGCCGCATTGATAACCCATGATGATTCCAGAAAGATTGTATCTGCTATAACATTAAAAAAGAAATCATGGATTGGATCATGTGCTATTATTTTACCGGGAGTTATAGTTGGGGAGAATGCAGTGGTTGGTGCAGGTGCCACCATAACTAAGGATGTACTCCCAAAAACGACGGTAATTAGTGCAATGGTAAGGGTTATTAATAAGGTGGATAAATAGGTTATTATGAAATCAGTTCAAAAATATTCCTTGAAAAATATCTTGATTTTAGTATTGTTGGATGAAAATTTTTGCACGAAAAGTGGGAATAATTGAAAATCTGCCAGATTGTTCCTTGGTTTCCATCCATGAATCCAACCACTTTAGAATCTCGACAAGGAGTTTTTTGGTACAGACAGGCCATTAAGCTTAGCGAAAAAGGAAACACATTCAAAATTATCTCGATAAAGTGGAGAGGCCAATCTAATTATGAGAAAATTAATAATAATGTTGAGGTTTATAGAATACCTTATATTTTCAATGCATTGAGATATCCCGTACCAAATTTTATAAAACTAACGAATAAGATAAAAGAAATTTGTAATATTTGGCAGCCAAATATAATTGTTTATACTCACATGGAATATTTAACCGCACTACCAAGCATTTATTTAACTAATAAGGTAAAATTACCTGTTATTGTTACAATTGATTCTCTTCCGGGTATAACATGGTTCTGTGGAAATAGAGTGGTTGATACTGTGGGTTATATATATTCAATGCTAGTTGGGAAAAGAATTTTTAAAGTTGCAAATGGTATACAGTTTTTAAGTTCTGAATTATATAATTATATGCCAAAGCTAGAAATAGATAAGAATAAAGTTTTTTTAATAACAACAGGAGTAGATACTGAACTCTTCAAATATAGAACGGGTAGTAATGCTTTAAAAAAAGAAATAGGAATTACAACTGATGATATTATTATTTTATTTGTTGGAAGACTCGATCTTGTCAAGGGTGTGAATTATCTCCTTCAGGCTGGAATGAAAATAATTTCAAATTATAAAAATGTTAAATTCATCATAGTAGGAGATGGCAATTTGAGAAAGAATTATGAAGAATTTTCAAAATCTTATTCGGATAAAATAATTTTTATGGGTTTCAGAGAAGACATATCGTCATTAATGAATGTCTCAGATATTTTCGTTCTTCCTTCATTATCTGAAGGCGCGCCTAATGTTATTATGGAGGCAAGTTCATCTGGTCTACCCGTGATTGTCAGTGAAGTCGGTGAGGTACCACAACTTGTTTCAAATGGAAAAAGCGGTATTTTAGTAAAACCAAAAGACGTAAATGGCTTGGTAATAGCATTGAAAAAATTAATTGACGATCCTTTATTTGCTAAAGAAATGGGTAAAATGGGGCGGAAAAAATGGAGGAGGAATATAGTTGGGAGGTAATTTGTAAGAAGTTAGAAAATGCTTATAAAAGTGTAATTGATGGATATAAAATGGAGATATGATGTTAGATCGACTACTGAAAACAGCTATCAAGATTCGATTTGAATATATTGCTTTTATATTATTTATTACCCTGTTTTTAATTTTCTATTATCTAAAATTTTTCAGTTATATTTTCTTAGTAGCGTCGGCAACGATTGGTGCTGTTATTTTTATTATATTTAACAAGAATATATCAGAAGAGCAAGAAAAGAAACAATTCTTTGATGTATCAGAGGATAAATCACGCCGGAGTATATTAATATTATCAACGTTATTTTTTATATTTTATGGATTAAGCTTTCTCACGCTCTTGCAGGGTTTCTATACCAAGACAATCTGGTATTATGTCTTTATTTCATTATGTGCTGGTTGTATCGCAGCAGAGATAAATTTTATTAGAACAAAAAACCAGGGTACGATAAATTTAATTAAATCATTTTTATTAGTTCTAAATATTACATTAAGTAATCAGATCGTATTTCCTTATGGAATCGGTTTGCCAGATTTAAATTATAGCCTGCGCTTAGTAAGTTCAATAATAAATAATGGATACGTCCCAAACATAGGTGGATACCAATTTTTTCCAAACTCCCATATCTTTGTGGCAACAAATATCCTGATAGCAGGTTCTAATTTGAAGATGACCTATCTGTATTTAGGAGGATTAATCCTTTCATTAGGTATGCTTTTTGTGTTTATAATCGGTAATAAGTTTGTAAATTTAAAATTTGGTCTTTTTGCGGCGTTAATTTATTCATCTCTTGATTATTTGATTATGTACGGTTCCCATCCTGTACATATGACATATATTTACTTTGTTTCTATTGTGCTATTTACAGTGGTGTTATACAGGTATGAGAGAAATGACCCGAGATTTGCGGCTCTTTATCCCGTGATGATCTTTTCGATGGTATTCATGCATCATTACTCTCCAATGATTATTCTTATTGTATTATCATCGATGGTTTTTGTAGAGCTTATTCAAAGTGTTAAAGATAGCGATCATGATTTCAAATTTCCTTTATTGATACAACTATTTGCGGTAATACTCTTTTCACAATGGATGTTTTATTCAAATATGATGAACAGTTTCATTAGCATTATTAAAGCGTATAGTGAAGCATTTGCAGAAGGATCTAAAAGCGTCATTGCAGCAACCGCTTATGATAAACTGCCAATTACAGCCCTTTTCTCAAATACTTTTGGATCAAGTATTTTAATCTTATTATCGACGATAGGATTTCTATATTTTTTTAAGGAGAAATCTTTCTTTAAAAAGGCTATCATGATATCCACAGTTACCTTAGCTATTTTACTCGGTATTGGCGTAGTTCTCAAGCAGGGCTTTTTATTGCCAGATAGAATGTATCCTTTTCTTCAACTTTTCGGGTTAGTATTTCTAGCAAGCGGCGGGATTTTACGGATTCAAGATTCAATTAATGTGAGATCAAGATATTTAGGGCAGATATTAATTATATTAATCATGATAAGTCTAACCTTTTTTTCTGCATCTTCAACGATTGCTGGATTTGAGACGAGTTTATTTGTGGATAAAAATACAGCATATTCAAAATTATATGAATCTCCTCATGAAACATATTTTAATCAATGGAGCGAATCCTACGTGCAGAACAAAACTACACTTATAACAACTAAATTCATAACAAAGAGTGATGGAATAGATCTTCAAAATATGAATGAAAAATCATTAATTATTTTCGATAAATTTTATTTAGATACTGGTTTTGCTATTGGAACTGGAGGACATATCGGACAATATAATTTCATCAGACTCAAAGAGGATAATTTTCATGTGTTAGAAAATTATGTTAAAAATTATGATAATGGAATGATTAAGTTATTCTATACGTAATATATAAAAGGATAATTATGAAGGTAAATATCTTAAGTCCTCTATCTTTTGGAGGCCCTTATAATTGGGCGAAAAATCTTGCATTAATGTTAAATAAAGAAGAAATAGATTCAAACCATCTATATAAATTAGAGGATATAATTCAAGCCCCATTGTATCAAAATGCGAATCTAATTCACACAGCAATTCCTCTGACTTATAAACTCTGGAGAAAACCTGTTGTTTTAACTCTTCATGGTGAATATTCAATAGAGAAGAATATATGGAGATATTTTTACCCACTAGCAATAAAAAAGGCAGATGTTGTCACTACACCAAGTCATTTTTTAAAAGAAAGGTTAAACTTAGATAATGCAGTTGTCATCCCCAATGCAATTTTTCCAAACCAATTTAAACAGGTTAAACATGAGGAAAGTGATGTTATAAATTTGGTCACTGTTACTAATTTTGGCTTTAAAGATAAAGCTGAAAGCGTTTTAAATCTAATAGAAATATATGGGCAAATTAAAAAAAACATCGATAAAAAGATTAGTTGTACATTAGTTGGCGGGGGGGCTTATTTAGAAAAAATAAAAGAAAAGGCAAGAAAATATGATAATGACATTAGATTTACTGGATTCTTAAATGATCCAAGAGAGGTTTTGGAGGAAAGTGATATTTTTATTTATTATTCTAGTCATGACAATTTTCCAATAGCAATCTTGGAAGCTATGGCTTCAGGATTACCTGTAATAACGAATAATGTTGGAGCGGTTCATGAGATGATTGAGAATAAGAAGGATGGATATGTTGCAGAGACTTATAGTAATTACCAAGGGTATCTATTGAATTTAGTGAATGATCCCAAATTAAGAGATAAAATAGGAAACAATGCTAGAAAAAGTGTTGAAAACAAATTTGATTGGAATGCATTAATTTATAAATATATTAAAATTTATAAAAATCTGTATTTTGAATAACCATCAAAATCTATATATAACATCTACAAAATATGACCACAAAGCTCATAGTTTCCCGTTCATTATTATTGTTAAACTTGTTATTGATCAGAGAATTAAGGTTTGAAGTGCAGACATTCGTAAGATGTTTCACATGGACGATGGTTATTTTCCCAGATATAGACATAAATACAGAACTGTTCAGGATGAAAACTTTTGAAAGCATTAAACTGATATGATAAAATGAATATTTTATATTTTACTACGGTAAATATGAATGGAAGTGGTGGAGACTCGACTCATGTACGAGAGATTATCTTAAATCTATCAAAAAATATTAATTCAATTACTGTGATATCTTCCACAGACAATAGTAATATATTAAAGGAAAATAATATAAAATTCATAAAAGGAAAATTCATTAAGATACCATTTCTTATGTCACCTTCATACTTCCTATATACATTTATTATTGGTTTTTTTGTTCTATTAACATCAAAATGTGATGTGATATATGAGCGACATCATATTTTTGGCACAGGATGCAGACTTGCAAAGATATTTAGAATTCCTTGTATTATTGAAGTAAATGGCTTAACAACAGATGAACTTAAAATGAAAGGGCTGGTCAGGAAAGTAATTAAAATAATTGAATCAAATACATTTTCTCTGGCAGATAAAATTATCGTAGTTACATCGAATTTAAAATTATCTCTTCAAACGGAATATAATATTTCAAAAAATAAAATCCATATAATTGAAAATGGTACAAATATTGATTTATTCAGACCTATGGATGTCAATGAAATTAAGAAAAAATTAAATTTCAATCTAAATTATAATTATATCTGTTTTGTTGGCCATCTTGTTTATTGGCAAGGTCTTGAAAACTTGATCCAAGCTGCCCCTCTTGTAATAAAAGCATGCTCTGATGCTCGATTTTTAGTAATTGGTGATGGCGTTATGAAAAATGAATGGATGCAACTTGCCAGAAGACTTGATGTTTTTGATAGATTCATATTTACAGGGAGCGTCCCCTATGAGCATGTTCCGATGTATATCAATGCAAGTGATGTGTGTGTTGCTCCTTTTATTACTGCAAGAAATGCTAAAATTGGTCTATCACCTTTGAAAATTTATGAATACCTCGCATGTGGAAAACCAGTTGTTGCAAGCAGTATACCTGGTGTTATTGATTTACTGACTAAATCTAAATGTGGCATTGCAGTGACACCAGAGAACATTCATGAACTTTCAGATGCAATCCTAAAACTACTTCAAGATGATAAACTTGGAAAACAAATGGGTAGAAATGGAAAGATATATGTCGTCGAGAATAATAGTTGGGCTAATGTTACTAAAAAGATCGAACATGTCTGTGAAAGTATAATTCTTAATCAAATAGAAAAACCATAAATAAATTTGAATTGCAACCAAAATAATGTCGATGAGATAAATTGAGTTATGAATAAAAAATTGAATAAATTTTGGCGAATTAAACGCTATATTCTTACAACTGAAGGACACCCCCACAGATGCAGCCAAATTCTAAATTTGATACGATATAAATTCAGCAAGAAGTCCATAATATTAAGGTATGATCCTATTACGCTTTCCATTGCATCTACAGATAGATGCAATTTAAATTGTGATATGTGCCATGCGCATTCGAAGCATATAGGAGACTTTGAATTCAAACATAAGTCAACCATTGATGTAAATTTTGATTTATTTAAGGATTTTGTCAATAAATTTAATAAGGCATTAGATATTACAATAATTGGTAGCGGAGAACCATTATTAAATATTGATTTTTTCAAAATGGTAGATTATGGCACCAGAATAATGAAAATGAATGTTTCAACAAATACCAATGGAGTATTATTAGAAAAAGCAATTATAGAAAAAATAATTAGTAGCAGATTAAGTCAAATTACCATAAGTGTCAATGGAGATAATCAAGAAGAATTTCACAGAATAACAGGTATGCCAATTGAGATTTACAGAAGAATCATTGAAAATATTAATTCATTGGTGTCAAAAAAAATACAGACAAAATCTAAGATTACTGTTGGGTTAAATTTCATAATTGATAAAGAAAATTACAGAAGAATCCCTTTAATCATTGAACTATGTGAAAAATTATGTGTTGATTCGGTCTATCTGATTAATTTCTTACCAACACCATTTCCAGGATTTACAGCAGATGAGAGATGCTTAAAAGATAATGATATCGAAGCCATGGATTTTATAAACAATTTGAAAAAAAAGAAATATAAGGTAGATGTGGTATGGCCGGTTCTGCTAGATAATAATAAGAGGAAAATATGTGAGCAACATTTTACCACAATGCGTTTAGATGGTGATGGTAATATTGGTGGATGCGCGGTGATGCTTTTAAATTTAGAAAGAAACGGAAAATATTCGGATAAAAATGTTTGGAATAATAGGTATTTTAAACTGACGCGGAGTATATTTTTGGACCATAAAATTGACCGGAGACCAGAGCCATGCAAAATATGCTCGAGGAGTTAAAATAATAAAATATCTTACTAAAATTTCCTACCTATCTAAAGCACAAATACCATATATCATATAAATTTTGGAAAACACGAATAAAAAAATATTTTTATATATATCTTATAACATCATTTATAGACTTTACATCTCAAGAAAAATATCAACAAAATTTATGAACAATAACACTTTAATTTGAAATTTGCCTAATCAAATCAAATAAATCATAATAATGGATAATTGTAAACATGCAAGCCTCCAAAAAATTCGCCTTCGACGTCGGCATAGCATTCATCGCCTCCGTAATCAGCATGCTTCTTGGCTTTATCATAACAATAATTCTTGGCAGGTATCTTGGCGCCATAGATCTGGGATTGTACAGGATGGCTTCCACGATTTATGGGATTGCAATGCTTTTTGCCGCAATAGGGATTCCTGCTGCAATAATAAAATATGTGGCTGAACATAAAGGAGATAGAAGAATAACAAATTCGATTGTATCTGCCGGCGTTATTACTTCTTTATTACTTGGTATTGGGTTTAGTATGCTTTTTTTCATTTCGTCAGGCATATTTGAAGGAATATTCAAGATGCTTGGACTGTCCAGCCTTTTGATAATTTTATCTCCCGTCTTTCCTTTTGCTCTGGTGTGTGGGACTCTGCTTGGATTTCTGAACGGGATCAGGGAGATGAAAAAATATGGGATAGCAACAATTCTTCAGAGTGTTTTGTTGTTAATTGTTTCATTAGTATTGATTCACAAGGGGTTTGGTGTTGCTGGTGTGGTAATAGGCATAGTTCTCTCTTCAATAGGGTCATGTTTTTATCTAATAATGGTCAGTAGACACTATTTTGAGATCGTACTGGAGGGATATGCCGAGACGACTAAAAAAATACTGTTATTCGGTGTGCAAATATTTGGGGCAAATGCGATAAATACGATAAATTACCAGGCAGATACGCTTCTGATAGGGTATTTTTTAACAGCAGCAGATGTAGGGTACTATGGTGTGGCAGTTGCTTTCAGCACATTTATCTGGCTGGTTCCCCAAGCTATTCAAACGATAACATATCCTGCGACTTCCGAGTATTGGAGTACGAATAATCATGTCGCGTTGCAAACTATGATTGATAAAAGTATGAAATATACTGCTTGTATTTTATTACCAATTGGATTGGGGGTTGGATTTTTTGCGAAAGAGATTATAACGATAATATTTGGAGAAAGATTTATTTATGCCGTTTTGCCTTTGGAAATATTAATTGTAGGAACAGTGATTTTTGGAGTTGCTAAATCAATAGGGGGGGCTGTAACAGGTGTGGGTCGACCTGATATAGGTTTGAGAATAGTTGGCTTTTCCGCAATAACAAATGTTGTGTTTAACATCTTACTCATACCCAAGTTTGGTATCGCTGGGGCAGCGGCAGCTACAGCGATATCTTTATCTTTAGCATCTTTTTTAAATTTATTTATCGCTATCAAGATGATGAAAATAAAAATGGACTTTAAATGGTATGCTAAAATATCTGGTCTAAGTTTTTTGGCT
This sequence comes from Candidatus Methanoperedens nitratireducens, assembly GCF_900196725.1. Classification (GTDB taxonomy): domain Archaea; phylum Halobacteriota; class Methanosarcinia; order Methanosarcinales; family Methanoperedenaceae; genus Methanoperedens; species Methanoperedens nitroreducens_A. The sequence continues at coordinate 19,555 of NZ_FZMP01000146.1, forward strand.
ATTTTAATTTTTATACGATCTGAATTTATAAACCTGTATTTATTGGGCATTGTGATTTTGTGCATTTATGTTTTTATGATTGCCACATTTTTTCTGAAAAAAGAAGATAAGATGTATTTTATGGATATTATACGTGAGAGCCGCTTTTTTTTAAAAAATCTCGTATACCTCAAATAGCTACCTTGACTGCCTTGCAATATTTTAATTTAACTTAATATATTAATTTGTCATTCTTTTTCCTAAAAACATACATTGCCCCAATATACGGTTTAATAGGCGCTGGATGAATATTGACTAAATCAAAACCAGCTTCTTTAAAAATTCTATAATAATTACTTAAATCCCTATATTTTTGGTACTTCCCATCTGAGGTATTATCTAACAACAGAAACCTCAGAAATAAATCAAACCTTAATGAACTTAAAAGATTTAATCTATATTGGAACTTAATAAATGGGTTTTTATTCCATGTAAATATGAATATATATTTATTGGAATATTCACATAAGTTATTGAGGATTTTTTCAAATATTGCATCATCCATAATATGAAAAAGCACATCATTACAGATAACAAGATCGGCTGTTAAATTTAACTTTTTTTCTGCATGACTAATTATAAAATTCCAATTCGACTTAATTTTTCTATTTTTTTCAATCATGTTGGGAGAAATATCAACTCCAGTATAATGTTCACAATCTCGTCCTTCCCAGAAACTTAAATCACCACATCCAATATCTAAAACATCATCTATTATATGTACATATTGAGTTATGACTCTCCATTTAAAATCTCTATATTTTCCTATCGAACCTTCTCCACTCTTACCACCGCTTGAATATCTTTTGTTCCAATAGTTTTGATTTTGCAAGTTCTCCATTTTTGTCATTTAACCACCCTGAATAAAAATATTTGAATTGCTCCATATTTTTTAATAACAGGAATTCTTTCTAGTATCATATCTATAATCTTCAAAATCGCCCACTTTTTTTTCTGCCATGTAAACATGCCCAACAGAGGCAAATCATATCTAATACATGGACCACCACGGGCATCTATTATTTTAAAACCTGAATCTTTAAAAATGCTTTCAATAGAATGCATATCATAAAAAGCAACGTGAGATTTATCTACATATAAACCCCACATCGGATTTTTTCCTAAAAAACGTAATATCATATCGACTATATTGGATCTCGATGGAATATCCATTATTAAATATCCATTTCGTCTTAATATACGATTAATTTCTTTGAGCACTTCCTTTGGTTCGTGCAAATGTTCTATTATCTCGCCTAAAACAACAGCATCAAATTTGTTGCTCTTAAAAGGCAAATTATAAAGATTACCATTCATGAATGTCCCTTCCTTAACTCTATTCTTTGCCCTCTTTATTCTCGTCGGTGAGAGATCTATCCCAATAACTCTATGTATATCAATTATTCGTTCCGCCTGGATACCATCACCGCATGCAGCATCAAGAACAAGCAAATCTCCTCCCAATTTTTTTAGAAAATACAATGTAAGTTCTAGTCTTCGAAAATGATGATAACCTTCAAGTAAATTACTCTGTGGAAATTGTCTCGCAATTTCTTCGTATTTATTTAGCTCATTTTTAGTCATCTAATTTAAACTGATATTAATAATATCTATTAATTCTTTCTCTCTTAGCTCTATCGGAAACATTTTGATGATCCTTTCTCTTGCTTCCTTTCCTTTACCAGATTTCAATGCCTCTTTTATTGCATCTGCTGTTGCTTCCATATTACCATACGGCACATAAAATCCAGTATCTTTGACCACTTCTAGCAATGCTGAATTATTTGTGACTACCGGCACACATTCGCAGCACATCGATTCTGCAAGAGCCATACCAAATGATTCCCTGTATGAAAGCTGACAATATACTTTAGCTTTTTTCAACCATGATACGACTTCCTCATGCGATAATGCTCCAGTAAATTCGACATTTGGTGCAATCTGCTTCAAGTGGTTACGAATATCCACATCATAATTTCCAACAACAACAAACCTTAGCTCAGGAAGTGCTAAAGATGCTTTGACAAATGTATCGATGCCCTTTAATCTGCAAGTGTTTTTTGTGAGATTTCCAACGGTTATCACTAAATCTTCTTTTTCACCTTCTGGCTTGAATTTATCGCAATCAACACCATTATAAACAAGTTCGACATTTTTAGAATCTGTATGTTTCAAAATCTCTTTTTTGTTAAACTCAGAAACCGCAAGTACTTTATTAGCATTATCCAGCACATACTTCACTCTACTAGCAGACCTCGGATTCAACATCACACCGTATCCTATTTCTGGCACCTCCGCTACCTCATACCCCCCGACAACCACTATCGACTTCTTCCTTAATATTTTTGATAAACGAACTGCACAGAAAGCATGATAACCAGCAAACCATGAGAATGTCACATCTGCCCATATAACTCCCGCAACCATTTTAAATGGACTCATCAAAGTGTCCTTTAAATTTTTCCTACTTAAAACAAAATCCACCTTTTTCACGTCAAAATGCTTTTTAAGTAGTTCGAGGTCCTTTTGGATAAAAGAGGGCTTATAAGGGCGCACAAATAAAACTTTTATCCTCTTATTCATTGCTGTATCTTCCGATTATCTTCATAATTCTTTCACTCGCGCCCGTGCCAATAACATCCCTTTGCTTACTCTCAGGCTCGAATGTGCTTATTGCTTTACCAATCCTCTCCTTATCAGCCCCCACCAGCATGTTCCACCCTCCTTTTAGCGTCTCCACCCATTCCGTATTTTCCCGCAGCGTGATGCAGAACCCCAAGCATGTACACCTCCTTCTGAATCCCGCCTGAATCGGTCAGTATCTTCTCCGCGCCGCTCATGAGCCTCAGCATATCCAGATATCCAAGGGGCTGGATCAATTTCACATTCTCAGGCATACTCTCAAGTAGATTGTATTTCGCAAGGTATTTCTCGGTCATAGGATGTGCAGGAAATACTACAGTCCTGCCTGCCTCGCCCATCGCCTCGATGATATTGGTCATGTTCTCTCTACTGTCCGTATTACCGGGTCTGTGTACTGTAATCACAAGATATTTTCCTTTTTCAAGTCCTAGCTCCTCAATGATCCTGGATTTCTCCTCAGCCACCTTTCTATTATATTCAAGCGCATCCACCATCACATCCCCAACAAGATGCACACCTTCTGTAATACCCTCTTTCGCCAGATTATCCACCGCGGTCTGTGTAGGGCAAAACAACAGGTCAGATGCATGGTCTGTCAGCGCCCTGTTAATCTCCTCAGGCATCCTCCTGTCAAAGCTGCGCAGCCCCGCCTCCACATGCGCCACCTTTATCTGGAGCTTCGCCGCAGCCAGCGCGCCTGCAAGCGTTGAGTTGGTATCCCCATAAACAAGCACAAGATCGGGCTTTTCCTTTATCATCACCTTCTCGATTTCAATAAGCATTTTTCCTGTCTGCTCGCCGTGACTGCCTGAGCCAATGCCCAGATTATAATCAGGCTTCGGGATATTTAATTCCTCAAAAAATACCTCCGACATCTCATGGTCATAATGCTGTCCCGTATGCACCAGTACCTCCTCATGCTCCTTCCTCAGTTCGCGGGACAGCGGCGCGCACTTGACGAACTGGGGGCGGGCGCCTACGATAGAGAGAATCTTCATTATTTAATCACCAGTTCAAAGCAATCAAATACCAGATCCGCATCCCCTGGCTCGATGAACCTTAAACCCATCTCCTCAATCTCCTCTCTGATAAAAAGCTCATCATAAGCGTACACATTCAAACCCTTTTCAGTCAGCAGTTTCACAAGAGCTAGGTTCATGCTGTTAATCAGTTCTTTGATCCCCTCCCTGTACGTTATCCCCTTAACGCATATTTTTACATCCCCTAAGGCTTTATTAATCCTCAAACATTCCAGAACGATCCTTTCAGCCCAGTAATTCATCATCTGGTCATTTATCTCTCTTGAAGTCCTCAACAAATTACCATGGTCATATTTTGCTCTCCGCTCCATCTCCTTGATCAAAAACCATGGATAAAACGGAATGCAGTGTCCGCCAACGCCCGTAGACGGCAGGTGAATATTGCAGTACTGGTGATTTGCATACTCTCTTGCCTCATAAAAATCAATATCTAGCTCACCGGTAATCTTGAAAAGCTCGTTTGCCAGGGCAATATTCACATCCCTGTAACAGCCTTCTATGACTTTAATAAACTCTGCAACCTTAGAGGACGAAACTAAATGCAGGTTCGGAATAAACTCCTTGTAAACATCATAAGCAATATTCCCGCTTCTCTTATCAACGCCCCCAATGACCTTTGGAAACTCCTTTAATCTGGAAATACTGTAACCAGTCATGATTCTCTCAGGGGAATACGCCAGATAAAACTCACCGAATTTCAACCCGCTCTCATTTTCCAGCCATCCTTTAACAATCGTCTCTGTAGTCAGCGGGGGAATGGTCGTTTCTAAAACCACACAATCACCCTTTTTCAAAATCTTCCCGACATTTCTAAATGCATTTTCCAAAATAGCGAAATCCGGGTTATGATTTTCATCGATAAATAACGGAACAATAACAATAAAAAAATTGCAATCCCCAGCATCCTTATATTCTGCCATTGCAATTAAATTCTTTCCACCGTGTTTTGCTATCAATCCATCCAGACCCTGCTCGTCCGGGATCGGATTCATACCCCTGTTAATAAGGTCACATTTTCTTTTATCTATATCAACACCGGAAACATTAAATCCGCTATCTGCTATGACGCTTGCGATCGGCAATCCTGCTTTTCCAAGACCTATCACTGCTATCCTACGCATTGTTGACCCACTCTTTTATGATTTTAACTGTTTTCCCACATTCACACTTATAAATGACCTTATCTTCTTCGTCCCCAACTATCTTATCCAGTTTCTTACCACAGTAACAAACAAAACCCCTCAATCGTGCGGGATTCCCGAACACCAGGCCGAACGGAGCAACATCATTTGTGACCACGCTTCCGGCCCCGACCATGGCATATTCCCCGATCGTTGACCCGCAAATAATGGTTGAATTAGCGCCGATGCTTGAACCTTTTTTAACAACCGTCCGGACTATCCTGTCCTCTCCCCAGATAAATGCCCTCGGATACATATCATTTGTAAAAACAACAGAGGGTCCAACAAAAACGTCATCTTCTATTTCAACGCCCATGTATATTGATACAAAGTTCTGGATTTTTACGTTATTCCCTATTTTAACTTCAGAATCAACATAAACGCTTTTCCCGATATTGCAGTTCTTTCCGATTTCCGCATGTTCTCTTATATGAACAAAATGCCATACCTTGGACCCTTCTCCAATTTTATCACTTTCTACGATTGCTGTCGGATGTTTATAGTAGCTCATTCAAAACCCATTTTTATTTGTTCGCATATCCTGAGATTATTTAAAGCCTGTTCAGGCGTGACAGGGAACTCTGTATTGTTTTTTACACAATCAACAAACGCTCTCAATTCCACTTTCAGTGGCTCTACCTTGTTTACCAGAACCTTCTCAATGATGTTCTCCTGCGTATACTTCTCTCGATCGATACCATACTTTTCTGGTTTCCAGTAGGTATAAATTTCCTGTGTCATAAAGTCCCCTTCAATCGTGAAATTTTCGTCTTCAATATATATAGTCCGTATCTTTTTACATGCCCTTTTACTTGCAGAAATAGAGGCGATTGATTCATCGAATGCGACCATGGCTTTACATACGTCATGGTTTCCACCACTGTAGATTTTATAATTTTTCATGTTAAATAAAACATTAAATACAATATCTATATCATGTACCATCAAATCTTCAATTACAGAACTATCAGTTACTCTTGATGACGAGGGATTATGTCTTCTCATTTCAACAAAAAAGGGATTTACAGTTATCTTTCGGATTTCATTTATAACTGGATTAAATCGCTCAATATGCCCTACCCCGACAATAAGATCCCTGTTTTTTAGAAAATCTAATAATTCTTTCCCTTCATCAACAGACATAGCTAATGGTTTTTCAATCAAGCAGTGAACATTTTTTTCGATAGCTGCCTTTGCAACATCCAGATGGTATTTTGTTGGAACACAGATGCTTACAGCCTCAACATAATCCAGCAATTCATTCATGGAGTCGCAAGCAATAAATCCCATTTTTCTCATTTCAGTAACATTATTCTTGTTCGAATCAAAAACATAAACATCTTCAATCCCTTTAAGCTCGGAATATACTCTGGCGTGGTTTTTACCCATTGTTCCTGTACCAATGATACCTACTTTCATTCAACTCCCTCAAAATTATTGATAGTATCGGCAATATATTTTAAATCTTCTGCAGTTAACGCCGGATGGACTGGTAGACTTAAAACTATGTTTGCTAATTTTCCGGCAACCGGGCAGTTAACATTTTCATCTGTATAGCTTAATTTCTGATACAGCGGTTGCTTATAAATCGGTATTGGATAATGAACTGCGCATCCGATGCCTCTGGCGCTCAGGTATTTCATGAACTTTTCGCGGTCCATTGAATTTTCGCCAATAGTAAGTACATATTGGTGATATACATGCTTGACCTTGTTTTCCTTATGCGGCGTAATAATTCCATCTACTTTTATATGTCTATTTAGATAATGTGCATTTTGTATCCTCTTATTATTGAATCCATCTAATTTTTTAAGCTGAACTATGCCAATCGCCGCCTGTATATCCGTCATCCTGTAATTATATCCCAATACTGTATGAAAATATTTTGAACTTTGCCCGTGGTTCCTGAGCAACCTGCATGATTCCGTAACCTGATCGTTATTTGTTGTTATTATGCCTCCTTCTCCTGTGGTAATGTTCTTCGTGGGATAAAATGAAAAACAGCCAGTCCCAAAACTACCCACTTTCTTACCACGATACTCCGAACCGTGAGCCTGTGCGCAGTCTTCGACCAGCAGTAATTTATGGTCTTCGCAAATCTCCTGTATGGCTTTTACATCGAATGGATGCCCGAACAGATGCACCCCGATTATTGCTTTTGTTTTTGCAGTTATTTTATTTAATACGTCCTCAGGATTAATATTAAAAGTTCGCTCATCCACATCAGCAAAAACGGGTTTGGCTTTCTGGTAGAGAATCGAGTTTGCAGTGGATATAAATGTAAACGGTGTAGTTATTACTTCATCATCCTCCCTGATTTCTAAAGCCTTAAGAGCTACATCCAATGCAACTGTGCCATTGCTGACGGCTGTTGCATTTTTTACGCCAATATACTCAGAAAACAGATTTTCAAATTCACTGACCGCCCTTCCCTGCGCAAGCATCCCCGAGTTTAATACTTCTTCAATGGCTTTTAGTTCCTCTTCGGCTGTAATTGGTCTTGCTATTGAAATATGTCTATTCATATTAATCCTGTTATATCACGGTAAACTTTCCTTTTTAAAAACTCTTTTATAGTCTTCAACCTGCCCGTGGATAGGTTATCGAGAATAACGGCATCGTTTTGCTCTGCCAGATTCCCAGCCAAGTTCGAGCCAGTAAAGCCTGCACCACCGGCTACCATCACCCTTTGATTTTTCATCCCAGGCTTTTTATGTCGTACGTATATTTAAAGACTGCTAAACTTTTAGCGTCGGCGGGGCTGGAGAACGTATACACATCCGCTTTGCACTACGTGTGTGCGGCCTCAAGAGGCATAACCCTTGATGTGGATGCGGCCTCCCGAGGCGCGACTCGGGGCGATCATCTGCGGTTTATGTAATCAAGTGGATCAAGATACACCATTCTTCTTATCCACCCCTTCCCCTCATAAGCAGTCCTTATAGCCGCGCATAAAATCACCGCGACCAGACCTATAACCAGCACCTCTTTATCCGCAATACCGTACCAATCGCGGTTATATCCCATAATCCCAATACCAAATTTCTGGGTTAATAATGGCCAAAAAAAGCGGTATCCAGGGTTGAACACCAGCGCATCCTCAAACAGGTGCGCCCCGAATCCAATACCGGCGAATATGAATGAATCCACAAGCCTGATACCGACAATCTGCAATAACAATGCGGCTGAAACTGCAAAAAGAAGCAGCACTGCTATATTATGAAAATCACCATGCTTAATGGGATCGCCATAAACAAGTATAGTTATGTCGATTTTCTTAAATATCCTGTCTGCAATAAAATCAAGGTCAGGCACGTAAGCACTTCCGATTATGATCCATGAATAATCGCGACTGGTGAGCTTATAATATACCATGCCCGCAATTATTGCAATTGCGGTTGAGTATACCCAGTGCTCGAATATCATGTTGCCTTTATAATCTTAACATGCATATAAGCATAATCGCGCTCTGCTTCAAACGTCAGTATTACATTAAAATGATAATCATCATAATCATTATTTTGGGGGGGAGGGGCTTCGATAAATATATAAAGCGGAAAGTCATATGATGTTCTACAAGTTTAATCTGGTGGTGAAAGCAAGTACTGGGGCAGGTCTTGAAACTGCTTGTATTTCAAGGATGGAAGCAGGTAACACGAATATCTCACAATCGCCCTGCCTGTAATTGAGTTACTTGCAATAATATTGATAATCCAGAAAAAAGAAGGAGTGGAAAATGGAACTAGTCGAAGTTAAATGTAAAAATTGCGGCAAGGAAATATATGTGCTGGAGAACTATCTCAAAGATAATATGTTCTGTACACTTGGGTGCTTGAGTTCTTATAAAGAAGAGGTCTCTTCTAAAGGCACAAAGTTGAGCCTATACCAAACCTGCCAATCAACCCTAAAATAGCTAAAAACGTATTATAAAACTCCTGCTACTCAAAAAATTTCGTATAAACACTCAAACAGATATAGTCAAGTTCTCAAATACTTGTAAATTGGAATCATAGTGATACCCCCCTCAAATGTCGTGATCAGTTGTTTCTTTAATTGGCTCTTATTCTCCCGGTATCTTATTGCCAGCCATTTTTTAGCCGAGTATAACCTCAGTACTTCCGAATAGCTCTACTTCCGAGTGAATGAAATATCAGCACATCTATTTTAA
>NZ_FZMP01000147.1 GCF_900196725.1 Candidatus Methanoperedens nitratireducens
GACAATGATTTTTAAGCATGTTTTGTATTTGCAATTTTTCAAACACTACATGGTTATAGTTATTCACAAGATTTGTACTTAATTTATGATTGAAATCCTTTCTCTGAAATCTGATTCTCTGATGTACTTTCGCAACAATGATTCGTTGCTTATTCCTATTCTCTGAACCTTTCTTTTTCTTTGATAGATGTATCTGTTCTCGTGCAAGTCTTTTCTCGGATGCTCTAAGAGCTTGTCTGAATATTCAATCATTGTTTAGAAATCTGAATTTGTGACAACCGCCTGATCATTAAGTGCACCATTGCAGCATAAATTATAGCTTCGCTTGTTTCTGATAATTCTTCGTAATCTTTACTCAACCGCCTATAGCGGTTGAGTCACCCAAATGTTCTTTCAACTACCCATCGGTGAGGGAGAACCTGGAAACCTTTGATATCATCGTTACGCTTGACTATTTCCAGCATCCAGCCACAGAACTGCTTTACCCAATCAATCAGCTTTCCGGCATAGCCACCATCTGCCCAGATCAATTGCAGGCGGGGAAATTTCCCTTTAGCTTTTCCCAGAACCAGCATAGCGCCATCTCGGTCCTGGATATTCGCTGCATGAACTACAACCGTCAACAGCAGCCCAAGCGTATCTACCAATATGTGACGTTTGCGTCCATTCACTTTTTTGCCAGCATCGTATCCGCGTATCCCCGGGGTTTCCGTAGTTTTTACTGATTGACTATCCAGAACTGCTGCGCTCGGTTCTGGATTTCTATCTTCTGTAGTCCGAAGTTCAGTTCGCAAGCTTGCATTAATTCGTTCCCAAGTCCCATTAAGGCGCCAGAGCCGGAAATAGTGGTAAACGGTCTTCCATTTTGGAAAATCGTGCGGCAACATCCGCCAGTGACAACCTGAACGCAGCAAATAAAAGATGGCGTTCAAGATCTCACGGTATGAATGTTCACGCTTTCTGCCTCGTTTTGTTTTTGGCTTTGGTATATAAGGTTCGATTCTGTGCCACTCATCATCTGATAGGTCAGTTTGATATGGTTCTCTTTTAGTTTGTTCTTTCATATACGAACAATATATTACTCAAGGTTTATCTAATTTTCAGACAAGCTCTTAGATAAATTTTATGATAGAATTCAGAAAGGAAATGAGCATGAAATATTTACAAGAAAATTCATAGATGAGGGTCTAATCGATTTAAGAAAGGTTCTTAAAGATATTGATATGAATCTTACTGAGGTAAAAGATAGAACAGTTTTCAAGAGTAAGAACAATGAAGAACTTCAGAAGTATGCAGATAAACTGTTTCTCGCTTGGTTACTAACTGATTATGCCCTTGACTTAGATAGAATTGATTTCTTAATGAGAGATTTGCTAATGACACAATATAAGTTTCAATCTAAATTACCTAATAAAATGCAGCAAGATATTGTATCTAAAAAAACATTTTTTGGGAGAAATATTAAATGATATAATAATGGATTTTATATCTCGTCTTTGTGTGGGAACTGTAAATGAGTTAGATGATGCCTATAAATCAAATTATCCAGAAAATGCAAAGATATTATATTTGGATAACAAAGGCTCTTATGATTTAGATGAATTACTCGAATTTCTTCTAGGAACATATGCTGAAATGTATTCAAACGTATATTATAATGATACAGTTTCTTGTGCAGAGGCAATGATGGCAAAAGCTTTACATTTAGCTTATGATGCGGGGGATATTGATAGATCTAGTTTATACACATTTACAGACTCAGAATTGTATAGTTATTTGGAGAATTTGGAAAATGATCTTATTCGTGAAATCGTTTTATCCGTAAAATATAGAAGATTCTTCAAACCAATTGTTGAATTTGATTTGGATTTACGTATAAAAATGCAAATCGTTGAAATAGAGGAAAAAATCGCTGCTAAATTTGATTTGGATCAAAATAATTTTAAATCTTTAGTTATCAGGCTGTCCCAAATCCCACTTCAATGAAAAAATGACATTATTTTCAATTCGAGTTGAACAAACCAATCCCATCTTCATTTCCACTCAAAAATGATATTTTATCAGCAGAATTTACCACAATTTCACCAATATTTTCTATATGACACTCTGAAATTCCCTTTCGAAATACTTCCTTTCCATCTTTAGCCTTTCTTTTCAGGAATCCAGCAATTTTTTCAATGTTATGAACAATGCACATAATAAGAAATTCCACTTTTGCTTTATCTTTTCCTCTCAAAAGAAACTCTGTAAATCCCCTATTTTGTTTCATCTGGCCAAAAACAGGTTCAACCGTTGACATACGTTCCTGATATAATTCCTTTCCTTTTTCCGTTCTCAGTTTTTTCCTCATATCTTCCATTAAATGTTCTCGTGGATCTCTTGAAATAATTCTTTTTTTGGCTTTGGTACATGCATTTTTCAATATGCAAATGGAACAATGGTTGCCAATATATTGCTTCAAATCTGGTTCTTCATCTCTTTTTTGAATCCATTTAAAGGGCATAGTAATACCAGCAGGGCAATAATAACAATCATTTACTTTATCAAATCTGAACATGGATTTCAGGAAATACTTACTTTTTCCTCGTTCTTCTACCTTGAAAAAATTATCTGGAATATATGACTCTGTCCCTATTTGGCTCAGTAAATCAATATTATCATATGAAAAATATCCAGCATCAGCTAACAATATTGTCGGTCTGTAACCCATTGTTGCCCAGAGGAGTTGAATCATTGGATCGACTTGATTCACATCATTTGTATCAGTAACGAGATCAGCTGCAACGATCACTTGTTCCTTATCATCAACAGCAATCTGCCCGTTATAAGAAGGTTTCATGGAACCATCTTTATGCTTCATAATTTTTGCATCATTATCGGTGATGTTTATTTTTTCGAGTTTTTCTTCTTCGAGCTTCTTTTTTGCAGCCCTAATTTTTTCCAGCCTTTTTGTTTTATCTACTAATTCTTTTGGCATCTGATATGGTGTAGAATCACCATACATCTCATCTTCTGCTTTGTCGATTTCGATACTTTCTTTAAGAATTTTGTCAATTTCTTTCTCAAGTGCATCGGCATTTTTGCTTTGCTTTACAGATGCATTTGCTTTAATTTTGGTACCGTCAAGTGATATTTTCCCAACACCAAGCATACCCATTTCTTTGCATACTGTTACTACCTGGGAAAAAACATCCTTAATTGAATCAAGATGGGTCGAACGAAAACGGCAGATCGTTCGAAAATCAGGGTGCTGCATCGCTGCAAGATACATAAAAGCAGTATCCGTATGGGTCATTTTGTTGATTTCTCTTGAACTGCGGATGTTTATCATGTAACCATATAATAGGATTTTTATTAGTAATCGTGGATGGTAGGCAGGACAACCATCTTTTGAGTATTTGGCTTCTAAAGTCGTGATATCAATTGCATCTATTATGTCATTCAAAATCCTGCCTATATGGTCTTCCGCTATGAAATCTTCGAGGCTTATGGGAAGCAGGAATTGCTGCTTTTGGTCATATTTTTTAAACATAATTGCACCTATATTATTTATTAATTATAAATATACTTACTAGGTAATAGTATATTTGAAAGTATATAAAACTGTCGATGCATAGTGTAAATTATGATAAATATTGAAGAAATTGCTGAATATTTCAATGAAATATTCAGATTATATGGTCAGAAAATAATGGTGGAAAATGTAGCTTGACATTGTCACATTAGCTACCCTATTATATTTTGATTGCCCACCTAAATATGGGGAGTATATATCAAGAGATTTTTCAAACTTATAAGAGAGGATATAATACGGGCAAGAACCGAATTAAAGACTTACCATAATCAATTCATACCACGTTTTAAGACAAAGACACACAAAGTTATAGAGCAATCCAAAAAATATCTCTCTGGATGCTTAACTGTACAAAAAAGGGGGACAATGACAGAAATCGCAAAGACCGTTCCGAACTGTAATAATCAATCACTTCAGCACTTTATATCAGACTCACTATGGGATGAGCAGGGTCTCATATACGATATTCAGGACCGTTTAATCGAACTGATCGGTGATAAAGAAAATGGATCTCTTCAGTTAGACGAATCAGGGTTTCCAAAACAGGGCAACAGTTCAGCAGGAGTACAGCGGCAATACTGTGGAAGGCTTGGGAAAAAAGAGAATTGTCAGGTAGGAGTTTTCTTGGGTTATGTAAACGATAACAAGAGGACATTAATCGATAAACGTCTTTACATTCCTGAGGATTGGGCAGGTGATATTAAACTCAGAAAGAAATGCGGTATTCCTGAAGATTTAGTTTTTGAAACCAAAGCTGAGCTTGGGCTTGAGATGATACTTGATGCCAAAAGACGATATATTCCCTTTGGTTGGATTGGAATGGATTCTTTTTATGGGCAGCAAGCATGGTTTCTTGCTGAGCTTGAAAAAGAAAGAATTGTTTACATTGCTGACATACCATGTGATACAAGAGTTTGGTTGAACAAACCTGATGTAGGGATACCACAGAAAAATGGAATTCGAGGACGGAACCCAACAGTCGAAAAAGTTCTTGATAATAATAACCCGATACGAGTAGATAAGTTAGTAAACGAATTAGATTCTTCACAGTGGCATAGAGTATTTCTACGGGATTCTGAACGAAAAGAAATGTGGTGTAGGCTTGCGTATCTGCGGGTTTTTCCAGTCAAGGATAAATTGCCAGGTGAGGAGTGCTGGCTTATTATTCGAAGAAATGAGGGTGAGACTGAGACAAAATACCAGTTCTCAAATACTCCGACTGATACAAGCATTGATAGGATTGGAAAAATGTCTTGTAGCCGTTATTGGATTGAGCGTGCTATTGAGGATGCTAAAGGGGAGGTAGGTTTGGCTGATTATGAAGTAAGAGGTTACATCGGCTGGAATCACCATGTAGCTATGGTTTTTATGGCTATGCTGTTTCTTCTTGAGATGCAGGGTAAATGGAAATCGAAAGCACCACTGCTTACTATTTGTGATGTGAGGGAGATTTTTGAAGTTATTATGCCTAAGAGAAAGGTGACTGATAAAGAAATCTTGAAATTGATAAAGAAAAAACATAAAGCACGGTACTCAGCTAAATTATCGCATCATATAAGAGGGAGGTAATCTGACAAAGTCA
>NZ_FZMP01000186.1 GCF_900196725.1 Candidatus Methanoperedens nitratireducens
CTTGGGTAAATTATAAGTGTGTACGCATATAATATCTGATTATGGAAGCTATTACCTCATCCCGGATGGCGGCAATCGACGAGAACTGCGAATGCCTCGGTGTAAAAAAGCTTCAGCTTATGGAAAACGCCGGTACTGCCGTCGCCAGTGCGGTTAAGAAAAAAATGAGCTCCGGCAAAGTAATTATCTTCGCCGGCAGGGGAAATAACGGCGGAGACGCTTTTGTAGCTGCGCGGCACCTGGAAAATTATGATGCCACTGTTATCCTTGTTGGCAGGAAAGAAGATATAAGGACCCAGGAAGCCAGGCATAACTGGATAGCACTTGAGAAGACCGGGCTCCCTTTAATCCGGGTCACTGAATCAACGACACTTCCGGGCTCCCTTATAAAAAATGCAGATATAATTATTGACGGGATTTTCGGGACGGGTGTTAAGGGAAAAATACATGAACCGGAATCAACTGCGATAGATATTATCAATGGTTCAAATGCTTTTGTGATATCCGTAGACGTACCTTCCGGTTTTGATCCCGACGGTAACAGTTTCGAGAAGGCTGTCCGTGCAGACCTGACCCTGACCTTCCATAAAATGAAAGTCGGTTTACTCACAAAAGATGCCGCTAAATATGCAGGTGAGATCCAGGTCATCGATATCGGTATCCCGCGCGAGGCAGAATTCTTTGTGGGACCCGGGGATATAAAGCCGTTCTCAGTCAGGCGCTCTTCCAGTCATAAAGGCGAGGCAGGAAAAGTCCTTATTATTGGCGGCGGAGCCTTTTCAGGCGCGCCCGCACTTGCTGCACTGGGTGCTTTGAGGGGAGGGGCGGATATCGCCACCGTGGCCGCGCCAAAAAATGTATCCGCTATTATCGCATCGTTTTCACCGAACCTCATTGTTCGTCCACTATCAGGTGACAGTCTGGTAGAAGAAGATATCCCGGTTATTTCCGGGCTAATTAAAAAACACGATGTTGTTGTCATGGGCATGGGTCTTGGAACCACTGACGGGACGCTTGCAGCCGTCAGGAAAATTATTCCGCTGTGCAGTAAAGCAGTTATTGATGCCGATGCACTGATCCCCGGCATGTTCCCTTCAGGTAATAAAGATGTTATCGTTACCCCGCATGCAGGCGAGATGAGGCGCTTATCAGGCACTGACGTGCCGGCAGATGGTAAAGAAAAAGTTGATTTCGTCAAAAATTTCGCCCTGAGTAACGGTGTCACAGTATTGTTAAAAGGCGTCATCGATATTATCTCAGACGGCGCCGAAGCGCGTGCCAATAGAACCGGCAACGCCGGTATGACCGTGGGCGGGACAGGGGATGTGCTTGCGGGCCTGACCGGCGCCCTATTTGCCAGGCATAACGCCTTTGAAGCCGCGTGTGCCGCTGCTTTCATCAATGGGGCAGCCGGCGATATGGCGTTCGCGGAATTCGGATACGGTCTTCTGGCTACTGATGTTATTGATAATATACCAAAGGTGATGTATGAGAGAGATAATTGTTGATATAGAGCGTAACAGGATAAGACTGGTAATCAAACATGATGAAGACGAGGCGGTTATCAGGTTAAAACGGGATGAAGCAAGAGAGCTGTCAGGAAAATTGAACGAACTGCTTTCGGATTTTGAAAAAAGGAAAAAGGTCAGGATAGATTGAGCACGTTTTCCCATATTCAGGACGGCAGGGCAAGGATGATCGATATCAGCGGTAAGGCAGAAGTGGCGAGGCGAGCCGTCGCTACCGGAGAGATACATTTAAAACCGGAGACCGTTGAAGCTATAAAGAACGGGCAGGTTGAGAAGGGGGAGGTGCTTGAAACTGCACGTATTGCAGCTATCATGGCAATCAAACGTACATCTTTTGCAATTCCCATGTGTCACACTATACCTGTCACGAGCATCGATGTCACGTTTGATACGGGCATTGACACTATCAAAGCAGTTGTTGAGGTCAAATCAACAGGGAAAACCGGGGTTGAAATGGAAGCGCTCCATGGGGTCAGCTTAGCTCTGCTCACAGTCTGGGACATGGTCAAATCTGCTGAAAAAGATGACACGGGGAACTATCCTTTTACCGGAATAACAAATATAAGAGTTCTGGAAAAAACCAAGCAGTGAAGCACTATTTTTAAAAAGAGGAGTAGTGATTAGGTATCTAATTAAAACGATGGGTCGAAGGAGACTGAGGGTACTAAAGGCGTTAGATACCTAATCCTACTACAATGTTTATAATGGCCTTACTAGTATTTAATATTTACGCTTATATTATAAGTTCTATATAATTATGATACTCATCATAACAAGAATTTATATAATTATTATATACATGTGCTTCGCGTAATCTCGCCTGCAATACCTGTACGCATTATTTCCCTTACCTTTTCGATATCCGCTGCCTGACCGAGCGCCCACATCAGCTTCACAAGGGCCACCTCAGGCAGTATATCCTCACCTTCAATCGCGCCTGCCTTCAAGATGTCTCTGCCTGTATCATACACGCGGTCGCATACTCTGCCGTAGATACACTGGGAGGTCATTACTACAGGTATCCCTGCCTCAACCGCATTCTTGATATGAGGTATCCATTCAGTAGAGACATGGCCAAGACCTGTGCCCTCAATAACTATACCCTTATACCCTGAGCCTGAGTGGAACAACAGCGACTCGCTGCTAGCCCCTGTGGCATACTTTATCAGCGCGCATTTTGGTTCAAGCTTATCATGAAGAGCCAGCTTTTTCTCACCCCGCTTCACGTAACCGGAAAGCATTTTTATCTCACGGGAGGGATACTCAACGCGTCCTATCGGCTTTGCATTTATCGACTGGAAAGCGTCCCGGCGTGACGTGTGCATTTTACGCACTTTCGTTCCCCTGTGGATAGTGCAGAAATCATCGCTTGTTGAACCATGCATCACCACGCAGACCTCTGCTATATCGCTTGCTGCCACAGTTGCGGCGCATACCGCGTTCATAGCATTGTCGCTGCTTGGCCTGTCCGCGCTTCTCTGGGAGCCGACAAGCACTATGGGCACAGGGGTTTCTACCATGAATGACAGGGCGGCTGCAGTGTACATCATGGTATCGGTGCCGTGTGTGACTATAATGCCGTCCGCGCCGTTCTTTATCTCCTCATATACGGCGCGTGCAAGCTCGCTCCAGTAGGAGGGACGCATGTTCTCGCTGAGGATGCTGTATATCATGCGGCAGTTGTAGTTCGCTATGTCCTCAAGTTCAGGGATCGCGCGCAGGATGTCCTCGGCTGAGAACTGCGACGTGACCGCGCCCGTGCGGTAATCTATCTTGCTGGCGATAGTGCCTCCTGTTGAGAGGATGGAGATGTTGGGTAGCTTCTCTTTTTTTATTTTAATCGGCTCGGAGATTGGCTTATGGATCTTATTTTCTTCCTTTTTTTCAAGCAATGTTACTGATGCCGACTCCTGCCTTATCCCGATATTATATCCATTCTTCAGTTTTAGAACTATACTTCTTGTCTGCGAAGGCATGAGAATCCCTTCATACTGCATGCCTTTGCTTTCTACTCGAACTTTATCGCCTACTTCTGCCTGCATAGTTTCCTGTTCATATCTGTTAAGAATAAAAAACTATCGTGAACTACCTCACGCTTGCGCATGGTGCTTCCTGCGAGTGAACCGCCAGTACATGTATCGGTACTGGAGGACCTGTTTTTCGCAGATTATCAACAAACTGCTGATAGCCCGTCCACATGGCATTCTGTGATAGGAAACGCAACATGATATTGATAGCACTGTTCCTATCTCTATCAATCACGTTTCCACAATCACATTCCATAGTGCGCTTCCAGAGAGGCATATCGTGCTCCTTTCCGCAGACATAGCATCTCTTGGAAGTGTGACGTTCATCGATTTCTGTTACTTTCTTACCTGCAAGCTCTGCCTTGTAGGTCAAAAATCTGACGAACCTCGAAATATAACCATTATTCTGAGTAGAACGATTGAGACCCGAAGTAGCTTTCTTTGATTTCGGCATTTTTTTCACATCTAGGTCTCCTATAATGACTGTATTGGCCCTCGTATTATCCACCATATTTCGTGAAAGCTTGTGCTGGGAATCCTTTATCTGGTTGCTGCATTTCTTTTTACGCTTGTTCATCGCCTCGTGAAGATGCTTCCATTTATTGCTCCCCTTCTTGCAGTGATCTCTCCTTGACTGGATCGCATCTACTTTCGGATTCCAGTATTTGTCAGGCCTCGGATTTGTAGCCTCAAAGAATTTTCCCTGTGTGTTTATCGCTGTTACAGTTTTGGTTATACCCAAATCAATTGCCTGATAAAACCCATTATTCATATACGGTTTTTCTGGAACTTCGTGAACTATTGAAAGATAGTACTTGTTCCCGTCTTTGAATACCGATATCTGATATATCTTCAAGTATTCTTTCGAGATATCAAATGTAAGCGGTGTATCTTTCCTGTAGAACTGGGTTATAGTAATCCGCCCATCCTTGATTTTGTATCCACTTTGGTTGTAAATCATTGTCGTGAAGTACTTCCTTCCCTTGAATCCTGGAGGCTGTGCATCCCTGTCTCCTTTGGCTCTTAATGTCATGAAGGATTTGTAGTCTGCATCTAAGGTCCTCAGAACCATCTGCAATACTTTTGAATATACAAATGAATATCGAGGATACTTTTCTTTTAGTTCTGGCAAATCATTCTGCTGCTTGAAATAACATATGTATTCTGGTTTCCCCCATGGAAATACTTGAAAATCAAACCGAAGATTGTTGAGTTCCCATGCTCTTCTTCGTTCCGCAAGGGCAAAATTGTATATCTGTCTGCACTGCTCCGAGAGATACCATAAGACTTCTTCCTGTTCTGGCGTAGGATGTATACATATTTTCTCGGTCAGTTGCATAGTCAGTACCGTTATTATTCTGGTATATGCATAGCCCTTATGATAGCGGTGCGAAAGTATTATGAATTATATTCCAAGGGGCACGATTCATCTCCTCCCTTGCAGAAGGGTACTTCTCTACCTCTTGCCTCCCCCTCCAAGAGTTAAATGCAAGGTTAAATATGTTAAAAATAATATCAGATACCATGGGAAGAATTGAAAAAGACAGCCTTGGCAAAATAGAAGTCCCGGATAATGTCCTTTACGGCGCGTTCACTGCTCGCGCTTCCCGTAACTTCCGGATAAGCGGGCTGCGGGCAAAACCCGAATTCATAAGCTCAATAGCGCTCATCAAAAAAGCTGCCGCTCTTGCGAACATGAAACTCGGCATGCTTGATAAAAAGATCGGGGACGCAATAGTACAGGCAGCTTCCGAAGTCATCGAAGGGAAATATAGTGACCAGTTCATACTCGATGTGTTCCAGGCAGGCGCGGGCACCCCTTTTAACATGAATACCAATGAGGTCATTGCCAATGT
This sequence comes from Candidatus Methanoperedens nitratireducens, assembly GCF_900196725.1. Classification (GTDB taxonomy): domain Archaea; phylum Halobacteriota; class Methanosarcinia; order Methanosarcinales; family Methanoperedenaceae; genus Methanoperedens; species Methanoperedens nitroreducens_A. The sequence continues at coordinate 5,413 of NZ_FZMP01000186.1, forward strand.
CGCGATTAAAACGCTGGGCGGAAAACCCGGGGATTACCATATCGTCCATCCTAATAACCACGTCAACATGGCGCAGTCTTCCAATGATGTGATACCGACTGCAATTAGAATAAGCGTACTCCTGACCTTACCCGCCCTTATCAGGGAGCTTGAAGAAACAGCTCTTTCATTCCATTCAAAAGCAGAGGAATACAATAATGTGATCAAGGTCGGAAGAACACATCTTGAGGATGCCGTGCCGATACGCTACGGTCAGGTATTCGACGGGTACGGCTCATCCATGGAAAAATGCACAGGCAGAATAAAAAAAGCGCAAGAAAGCATGCTTGAACTCAGCATCGGCGGAACTGCCACCGGGACGGGCATTAACACGCATCCTGAGTTCAAAAAGACGATAATTTCAGAGTTAAATGGATTGACCGGTCTTGAGTTTTATCCTGGCAACAGTATCATGATGTCATGGAGCATGGCAGGGTTTGTTGAAATGTCAAATTCGCTGAGGATACTTGCCATCGAACTTAATAAGATATCAAACGACCTGCGCCTTCTCAACTCAGGACCAAAAGCAGGCATCTCGGAGATAATCCTGCCTGAAGTCGAACCCGGTTCTTCCATAATGCCGGGGAAGATCAATCCCTCCATTGCCGAGGCTGTTAATATGGTATGCTTCCAGGTCACAGGCAACGACCATGCGGTCTCACTTGCAGCCGAAGCCGGGCAGCTTGAGCTTAATGTGATGACGCCGCTTATCGCATTTGATCTGTTGTGGAGCATCAAGCTTTTGATAAATACTGTCAGGATGTTTCGGGAAGATTGTGTATCAGGAATAATAGTCGATGAGAAAAGATGCGCCCGGCTTCTTGAGAACAGTCAGGTCCTGGCAACGGTGCTTAATCCATATATCGGTTATGAGAATGTGGCAGAGCTTGTAAAGACCGCTCTGCATGAAAACAAATCCCTGAAGCAGCTAATACTTGAAAGAGATATCATCCCCGAAATATATTTGAATAAAATACTTGACCCTGTGAAAATGACAGAGCCTGAAACAATTGATAAAAGAATAATAGAAGAAATCAAAGAGTACTGGAAAAAGAGAGAAGAATCCCGGATAGAATCAGACTGATAATTGAACATCAGGATATTATTTAATCACGTCCACAAGCGCGACCCGCTCAAGCACAAGTTCGGGTATTTTCTCCTTCCCCACAGCTTCTATTTCCTCATCAGTGATATTGAAAACTTCCATTACCGCTTCTTTTTTAGATTCATTGTATTCAAGCACAGGCTTAGGTTTTATTTCATTAAATGCGGATAAATCCGCCTCCTCCCCTACAGCCACAAGTGCGATGTTATTTTCCCCTTTATGTATCCCGAGCCTTATCGCCTTGCTTATCTGCCGCGTTCCAGAAGCGTAAAGCATTATTTCTTTTGCAAGGTCATTTGCAATATTTGTGCCGGTTTTGAAAGAGTTCATCGCTTTTTCAACCGCGAACTTTATATGCTCCTTTCCTGCCAGCTTATCTGCATCCAGTACCTGGATAGTTATGTTTTTCTCTTTGCTTATTTTTTTGATCTTATCCAGGAAACTTTCCACATTGTCTATGAATATCGTGCCTTCGAGGATATAAATCATTATTCTCCACAGCGGATTTAGTAATTCAGCTTATCTTTTTCACAAGCGGTATCTCATCGCACTCAGGGAATTTGGGGCATTTGATGCACATGCTCCATATCTTATGCGGCAGCGTACTTTTTTTCACCCTTACAAAGCCGCGTTTTTCAAAGAACTCAGGCACGTATGTCAGCGTGATAAGCTTATTCAACCCAAGGGTCCTGGCTTCGTCCTCGCATGCAACGAGTACGCTTGAGCCTATGCCTCGCCTCACTCTTGATGGTTCAACTGCAAGTGATAGTATCTCGCCATAATCTTCCCATGTGATATGAAGCGCCCCACAGCCAACTAACTGTTCATTTTCTATAACTACGTAAAAATCCCTGAGATTCTCATATAATTCGCTTAACGAGCGGGGAAGCATTACACGTTTATCCGCGTAACTGTTTATGAGCTTCCACATTTTTTCAACATCTTTGATTGTGGCTTTCCTTAACAATAATATATCCTCTTTAGTTTTTCTTGTTATTTCTTTTTTTTCAGTCTGGCTACAAGAGAGTCAACCTGTTCTACCGCTGTACCTATATAATTATCCGGGTTCATTATGCTGACAATATCATTTTCTTTCATGTATTTCGAAACCGTTTCGTTGCCAAGAAGAGCTTCTTTCATGTGAACCCTGTTCTCACGCGCGGTCATGGCACACTGGCGGACTATCTCATGCGCCTCCTGCCTTCCGACTCCTTTCTTGCTGAGTTCGATCATTATGGCTTCCCCCATATTCAACCCGTTCAGGAGCTCAAGATTTTTCCTGATATTTTCAGGGTAGAAACGCAGGTTCTGGATAATGCCTGCCGTGAGGCGTATTATATGGTCCGTAAGCACGCAGGCTTCAGGGAAAACAACACGCTCGCACGATGAATTTGTGAGATCGCGCTCATCCCATAGCGTATTGTTGAGAAGCTCAGGCTCAACCATCGCACGAACGATCCTTGCAAGCCCGCATACCTGCTCTGATTTTATCGGGTTGCGCTTATGCGGCATCGTGGATGAGCCGACTTGCTTTTTGCCAAAGCTCTCTTCGACTTCCGCTATCTCGCTTCTTGCAAGGCTTCGTATCTCAATGCATACCTTATCAAGCGTGGTTGCCGTATTTGCCATCCACATAACGAACTCTGCATGCCTGTCGCGCTGGATTATCTGGTTGGATACATCCGCTGCCTCTATGCCAAGAAACTCCATTGTTTTTTTCTGTATCTCGATGCCTTTATTCCCGAAGGCTGCCTGGGTACCCACAGCTCCGCTCATTTTACCTGCCGCAGCGCGGGGCATCAACTGGTCAAGCCTCTCGATATGCCTGTCCACCTCCGACGCCCATATGGCAAAACGCAGCCCATAGGTGGTGGGTATGCCGATCTGCCCGTGCGTCCTGCCTGCACATACTGTATTCTCATGGGAAAGAGCCATGTCCAGAAGTACTGAGCGCAGTTTAACTGTCTCCTTTCTTAATATCAGGATCGCATCTTTTATTTGAAGCGCGGTCGCCGTGTCCAGGATATCATTGGAAGTGGCGCCGAAATGTACCCATTTCCCCGCATCTCCCGACTGCTCGGCAAGAGCAAGAACCACTGCCATTACATCGTGGTTTATCTCACTTTCTATCTGCTTGACCCTGTCAAGTTTTACTTTTGTGGCGCCGATAGATATTTTTCCATCCGCTCCCTCCGGGATATAGTCTATCCGGGCTTCGGCTTTTGCAAGAGCGACCTCAACGGACAGCATCTTTTGGAGGCGCGTCTCTTCATTCCATACAGCCTTCATTTCAGGGCTGCCGTAGCGGTATTCAATGGGGTGGATTGCCATGCAGGGTACTTATTGTTTTTCTTGTTAAAAGAAACTATCGATGAACGCAATACTTAAACCTTTAAAAACATTTAGGTGAACGAGGTCTCAGTTGCAGAAGAAAGAATCTATCCGGAAGATGTTCGCAGGCATTTCCCCCCGCTATGATTTTCTCAATCACCTGCTGAGCCTGGGAAGGGACAGGTACTGGCGCAGGTTCGCGGTCTCTAAGCTGCCACGCGGAATTATCCTTGATGTCTGTTCGGGAACAGGCGATGTGGCTATTGAAGCATCAAATAAAAGCCATGCTGTCGCTTCGGATTTCTGCGAAGAGATGCTGCAATTATGCGCACAGAAAATAAAGGTGCGTGGCATAGCGAATATTGATTGTGTACAGAACGATGCCGAGAACCTGTCTTTTAAGGATGAGACTTTCAACGGCGCCATCGTTGCTTTCGGTATAAGGAATGTATCCGATATGGAAAAAGCATTATCAGAGATGAACCGCGTGGTCAAAAAAAAAGGAAAAGTGGTTATACTTGAGTTCTCACAGCCTGAAGACCCGTTTTTCAGGTCCGTGTACTATTTTTACTTTAAAAGGGTACTGCCTCTCATAGGCGCTGTGATCTCGAAAAAAAGCGGCGCTTATGATTATTTACCCTCCTCTGTCATGCTGTTCCCTGAAAGGAATGAATTCGTCGAACTTATGAAAAAATCCGGTATAAGAAATGTTGAATTTTATAATCTGACTTACGGGATAGTTACTGTTTACGTAGGAGTTAAATAGAACTCCCTAAATATTAAGTATATAAACGAACGGATAAGAAGGAAAATGAATAAAGAAGATGTCTGCATATTAATACCTGCTCTTAATGAGGGCAAAACAATAGGGGAGCTTGTCAAAGGATTTAAGTCCCTTGGATATCCGAATATTCTTGTTATCGATGGTCACAGCACTGATGATACTGTAAAAAAGGCTGAAAATGCAGGAGCAAAAGTGATAGTACAGAGCGGGAAAGGGAAGGGGCAGGCTGTGAGCCAGGCATTCAGGGTGATAACGGGCAAATATGTGGTAATGATCGATGGTGACGGTACCTACCTGCCTGAAGAGGTCGACAGACTTCTTGAACCTGTTGTCAAAGGGATAGCCGACCAGGTGATAGGTAACAGGTTTGCAAATTACCAGAAAGGCGCATTCACCCGTTTGAACCTTTTCGGGAACAAGTTGTTGAACAAGATTTTCGGGTTTGCTTACGGTGTCTGGCTTGAGGATATACTTTCAGGTTACAGGGCGTTTAATATCGATGCAATCAAACAGATAGAACTTAACAGGACAGGTTTTGAGGTAGAGACGGAGATAACGGTTGAGTGTGTGAAAAAAGACTTAAAAACGATTGAAGTTCCAATAACATACTTCGCAAGAGTGAGCGGTGCAGCCACCAAACTCCAACCTTTAAGGGATGGGTTCAAGATTGTTTCGACTATTTATCTTCTTGCACGAACTCACAATCCTCTTTTTTATTTTAACCTGATAGGAGGATTTCTAACTGTAAGCGGCGTAGCTATTGGTATTTACGTGGTGGACGAGTGGCTGAAGAACATAACGCATGTTCCCCTCACGATACTTGCAACGCTTCTTATCGTGATAGGCATTCAGATGTTCATATTCGCAATCTTAAGCGATCTGATCGTATCCGTACATAAGGAGAACATGCGTATGATGCGTAAAATCTTAAAAGAGAGGGAGGAATTATGAAAATAGCTATATTGGGAGGCACAGGAAGCATCGGAGAGGGTTTCGCGGTTCGGTGGTCCGGGAAACATGAGATTTCAGTATGCTCGCGCGAGGCTGACAGGGCTGTTAAAGCTGCGGATGAGTATACCATGGCGCTTTTAGAGAAAGGGTTAGTTTGCTGCGGTATTACAGGCTGCACGAATGAGGTAGGGATCAAAGATGTGGACGTTGTTGTTCTCTCTGTTCCTTACCAGGGGGTTGTGGAACTATTAAAATCTCTCGCACCTTGTTTTAAAGACCAGATCGTTATTTCACTTGTAGTCCCTATGGAAAAGAATAAATGGTTTAAATACTCGCCCCCGAAACAGGGAAGCGCGGCCCTTGAAATCAAAGATATTCTTCCGAAAAGCGTAAAAGTGGTCTCAGCATATCATAATATTTCTGCAAAGAAGCTTGCAATTCCCGACCTGGTACTGGACTACGATGTTGTCGTTTGCGGTGATGATGAAGATGCAAAGAAGGTAGTGATGGAGCTGACAAAGGAAATTAAAAACCTCCGTCCCCTTGATGGCGGGGACCTTGGATGTTCTTCTATGATCGAGTCCCTGACGCCATTTTTGATCAACCTTGCAATACGCAACAGGCTTTCAGACCTCGGCGTAAAATTCCTATGACGGCAAAACAAAAAAGAACAGGGCTTGTTGAGGTTTACAATAAATTGCTTGACCAGTTCGGGCACAAGCACTGGTGGCCGGCAGATACCCCTTTTGAGGTCGTGGCAGGGGCTATCCTGACGCAGCAGACAAAATGGGAAAATGTGGAGAAGGCAATAAAAAACCTGAAAGAGAGAGGGTGCATGGAGGCTGAATCGCTCTCCAGGGTTGAACTGGAAGAAATTGAAGAGATGGTCAGATGCACCGGTTTTTATAGGCAGAAGGCAAAAAGGTTAAAGGATATCTCCACATTTTTCTTTAAAAATCCTGATATCCTCAGAAAACCGGTTGATGAGCTCCGGGATGTGCTTCTTTCTCTGAACGGCGTGGGGGAGGAGACTGCGGACAGCATAGTATTGTACGCGGCTGATAAACCCAGGTTCGTTATTGATGCTTATACCAGGAGGATTTGCAGGTGTATGGGGATAAAAGGCGGTTATCCGGAGCTGCAAGCCCTTTTTGAAAATTCGATACCACAGGATGTTCCCGTGTACAAGGAATTCCATGCGCTCATAGTGGAGTACGGAAAACAGTTCTGCGGTAAAAAGCGATGTACGGAGTGCATAATAGTAAAAAATGGCAAAATGTAATAATATCCTTATAAGGGATATCCCTCTTTTCGGCTGTATCGCATTCGGGATAATCGATCGCGGAACTAACGTACTGCAGGTTCGTCCATTTAGCGAGTGCCCTTTATCTTGCGTATTCTGCTCAACCGATGCAGGTCCGCATTCAAAACGAAGGATATCGGCATACATGGTAGACCTGCCGCAGTTGCTTTCTGCGTTCGAATGGGCTGCCTCGCACAAGGAGATGACGGACATTGAGGCGCACATCGATACGGTCGGGGAGCCTGCGATGTACCCGCAGCTTATTGAACTTGTTGAAGGATTATTTGCGAACAGCCATGTCAAAGTAGTTTCCATGCAGACCAACGGAGCCCTGCTGAATACGAAGCTCATCGATGAACTGGGAGCGGCAGGGCTTTCGCGCATCAATATGTCCATCGAATCCCTCGACCCCGGGCTTGCAAAGAGGATAGCGGGAACTGATTCCTACGATCTTGAAAGGGTTATTGATAACGCAGAGTACATTGCCAGAAACACTGGCATCGACCTTCTCATTGCGCCCGTGTGGCTTCCGGGAATTAACGATGACGAAATCCCGAAATTGATCGAGTTAGCGCTCAGGATTGGGGCTGGAAAACACTGGCCTGCTCTTGGGATACAGAAATTCCTGCCCCATAAGTATGGAAGAAAGCCTGATATCAGGGCAATGAGTTGGGAGGTCTTCTATGCGCGGCTACAGGAATGGCAGAAGGCATATAATACAAAGCTCGTCCTTGCGCCGCAGGACTTCGGAAGTCATGAGTGTAAAGCAATCCCCCGCGTATTCAAACGATATGAAAAAGTAAAGGTCAAGGTCGTTGGACCCGGATGGATGAGAGGGGAGAAGCTTGCGGTAGCGCGGGACAGGGTAATTATGGTGGTTGATGCTGACAGGATTCCAGTCGGGGCGGAGGTATTCGTGAGGATGGAAAGGGTTGTGGACGGAATATATATAGCAAAAAAACAATGAACATATATTCAACACCAATCTTCACTCAGTATTCAGTCAGTTCATTTTGTATTCAATGTGTTCATTCTGTATTCAGATTGTATTCGACTTTATTCAACTTTATTCAGCCTTATTCAATTTGTATTCACTTTACTAATTAAGCATAGTCATATAAGTAATGTTG